>NZ_ANBZ01000045.1:0-53568 GCF_000316965.1 Pseudomonas sp. 313 | reverse complement strand
GGATCGGATCGAAGCTGGTGAAGATGCGCAGCCCTTCCTCGGTGAGGTCTTCGTCGCGGTAGTCCTGCTTGAGCTGGCGCTTGACCAGGTCGACGAAGGCCGGGAAAGAGCTGTTGGTCAGGCTGCCGGCCTTGGTGATACCCAGCGGGCGGGCCTTGGCGGCCTCGGCCTCGGTGGCGCTGACGACGCCCTGCTCGGCCATGAGGTCGAGTACCAGGTTGCGGCGGGTCATGGCGCGCTCGGGGTAGCGGCGCGGGTTGTAGTAGGACGGGCCCTTCACCAGGCCGACCAGCAGGGCGACCTGATGCAGTTTCAGTTCGCTGAAGGGCTGACCGAAGAAGTACTGGGCCGCCAGGCCGAAACCGTGGATGGCCCGCGAGCCGTCCTGACCGAGGAACACCTCGTTGAGATAGGCCTCGAGGATCTCCTGCTTGCTGTAGTGCAGTTCCAGGAGCAGCGCCATCAGGGCTTCGGTGCCCTTGCGGGTGATGCTGCGCTCGTTGGTGAGGTAGAAGTTCTTGACCAGCTGCTGGGTCAGGGTACTGCCGCCCTGGCGCACCTGGCCGCTGGTGGCATTGACCCAGACCGCCCGGGCGATGGATTTGGGCGAGACGCCATGGTGATGCCAGAACTCGCGGTCCTCGACAGCCACCAGGCCATCGACCAGATGCGGTGGCGCCTGGTCGAGCTTGATGAGGATGCGATCCTCGTTGTGCGCCGGATAGATGCCACCGATCATCAGCGGTTCGAGACGAGCCACGGCGAGATTGCTGCCATCCAGGGCGCTGATGCCGGAGACGGTGCCGCCGGCGAAACGCACGCGGATCGCCCGGGCCGGCTCGACGCCTTCGTAGAACTGGAAGCCGCGGGTATTCAGCTCGACCGTGGAGGCACCCACGGAGACGCTGCCGGGGCCATCCACGGTCTTTTCGCGGCGATAGCCGAGGGCATCGAGTTCGGTGAGGAAGTCGTCACGGCTGAGCTTGACGCCGTTGAACAACTCCAGCGGCCGGGCATAGACCTTGGCCGGAATGGTCCAGCGCTTGCCGGAGAATTTTTCCTGGACCACGGCATCCAGATAGATGCATACGCCAGCCAGGGCTACCAGCGCGACCAGACCAAGCTTGACTGCCCAGCCGGACAGGCGGCGCCAGTCAAAGGTCTTGCGCTTGCGGGAACGAGAGGATCGGGGTCGCTTCATGGCGGCGCATTATACGCACTTGCCCGGTGGCCGACAGCGGCGCGCCAGCGCTTCGTCAGCTGGGGTTCAAGGACGCCCCTTCCCGGTGTCGCGGCTTGCGCAGGCAGCCCTGGCAGCGATAATGCCGCCATCCATTCCCTACAAGGACCGCCCGTGAGCCAGCTCCTGATTTCCGCCCTGCAGAACCCGGCGCTCTATCCCCATCCCACCTCGGCGTTCCGGGTCATCGAAACCCATATTTCCTGGGTCGTGCTGACCGGCGAGGTCGCCTACAAGATCAAGAAGCCGGTGAATTTCGGCTTCCTCGACTTCACTGACCTAGAGGCCCGCGGCCACTTCTGCCGCGAGGAGCTGCGACTCAATCAGCGTCTGACCCGCGACCTCTATCAGGACGTGGTGGCCATCACCGGCAGCGAAGGCGCCCCCGAACTGGGCGGCAGCGGTCCGGTCATCGAATACGCCCTGCGCATGCGCGAATTCCCGCAGAGCCAGTTGCTCAGCGAGGTGCAGCAGCGCGGCGAACTGACCCAGGCGCACATCGACGCCCTGGCCGCTCAGATCGCCCGCTTCCACCTGTCGGCGCCCCAGGTGGCGACCACGCATCCGCTGTGCACCCCGGACGCCGCCATGGCGCCGGTACGGCAGAATTTCGAGCAGATCCGCGCCATGCTCAACGAGGCGGCCGATCTCGACCAGCTCGACCAGCTCGAAGCCTGGGCCGAAGCCAGCTACGCGCGCCTGCTGCCGCTGTTCGAGGCCCGCTGCCGGGACGGCTTCATCCGCGAATGCCACGGCGACATCCACCTGGCCAACGCCACCCTGCTCGATGGCGAGGTGGTGCTGTTCGACTGCATCGAGTTCAACGAGCCCTTCCGCCTGACCGACACCATGGGCGATGCCGGCTTCCTGGCCATGGACCTGGAAGACCGCGGACTCAAGACGCTGAGCAACAGATTCGTCAACGCCTACTTCGAGGCGACCGGCGACTACAGCGGCCTCGCCCTGCTCGACTTCTATAAGGCCTACCGCGCCATGGTGCGCGCCAAGATCGCCCTCTTCCGCCTGGGCCAGGCCGAGGAGCCGGCACTGCGTGCCGAGATCCTGGCCAGCTATCGCAGCTACACCGCGCTGGCCGAGGGCTACACCCAGGTGCCCCAGCCCTTCGCGGCGGTGATGCACGGCGTCTCGGGCATCGGCAAGAGCACCGTGGCCCTGGCCCTGGTGGAGGCGCTTGGCGCCATTCGCCTGAGATCCGATGTCGAGCGCCAGCGTCTCTATGCCGACAGCGACAAGGCCACCCGCTACAGCGCGGCGGCCGGCGAAGCCACCTATGCGCGGCTGCACGAGATCGGCGCCCAGGTACTGGCGGCCGGCTATCCGCTGGTGCTCGACGCCACCTACCTCAAGCAGGGCCAGCGCGCCGCGGCCCAGGCACTCGCCGAGGCCCAGGCCGCGCCCCTGCTGATCATCGACTGCCAGGCGGACGATGAACTCATCGCCCGCTGGCTGCAGGAGCGCCAGGCCGAGGGGACCGATCCTTCCGAAGCCACCCTCGCGGTGGTGGCGGCCCAGCGCCAGGCCCAGGATCCGCTCGAACCAGCCGAGCAGGATCGCGCGCTGGTGGTGGAGCTGGGACGCGCCGGGCAACTGGAGGCCTTGCCGGCTCGCCTGCTGCGCCGACTGGGTCGCGCCCAGGCCTGACCACGACCTCCTGGGGGGCAGAACAAGCGTTCCGTCACAGCCCGTGGAGTTGTGGATTTACGGTCGCCGACGAGCGGCTTATCGTGCGACCCACGTCACAACCTCTGCGTAACAAGAAGGAATTGGCACCATGTACCTCATCGGCGATCAGCCTCCCTATGTCGATCAATTGCGTCAGGCGCTGCAGGCCATTCCGGCGCAATTGGTCAGTGGTGTGGCGCCGAGTCGGCAGCCGCTGCAGCTGACTCCCGCTGCCCTGCTGCAGGACTGGATGCGCAACGACGAGGTCTATCTGATCCAGCGTGGCCCGTTGCGGGTGGTCCTGGATCAGCGGGCGCTGTTCCAGCTCGGCGAAGGCGACCTGATCGGCCTCGGGCGCACCCTGGATCTGCCGATCCTCAATTACGAGAGCGAGGCCGACGTCCTGGTGCTGCCCTATGACCGCGAGACCTTTCTCACGGCGGCGACCGCCACCCCGGTTCAGCGCGATGCCCTGCTGAGGTACCTGCTGGGCCAGCAATCGCTGCTGGCCCAGGCGCTGATCCGCCTCAAGCCGCCGGTCACCCAGCCGGCCACTGGCTTCCGGCGCTATGCCGCCGGCGAGGTCATCATCCGCCAGGGCGATTCGGCCGAACATGTCTTCGTCATCACCGAAGGACATGCCGAGGCCTGGGTGGACGGCTGCAAGGTCGGCGAGGTCTGCCAGGACGAGATCGTCGGTGCCCTGGCGGTCTTCACCCATACGCCGCGCACCGCCAGCGTGATCGCCAAGACGGTCTGCACCGTGCTGGTGATTCCCCAGGATCAGTTCGTCTCGCTGATGGAGACCACCCCGCGCATTGCCCACAGCCTGATCGAGAACATGGCGCGCCATATCGACACGCTGAACAAAGAAGTGACCCGCCTGCGCAGCGTCTCGGAGCGACCAATCGCCAGTAATTAAGAAATATTCTCGAATACGCTTGACGATGGAATGAGAATTGTTATTATTCAACTCAGCCGGTCGCGAGATCGGTCGATAACAGAAAGTCCAGCAGTGGTCTTTCGGGTTATCTCCTCATCAGGCTAATCACGGTTTTGGACCCGGCTCTGCCGGGTCTTTTTTTTGCCTGAAATCTGGCGCTAGCGCCGATCCAGCAAGGCCGGCACCGGATCAGCCGGTCGCTCTTCCCCCAGGACATAGGCCGCCTGCAACTGCCGGGCAGCTCGCGCTGCACTGTCAGCGTCACGGGCATGAATCAGGCTCAGGGGCCGATTCTCGTCCACCCGCTCACCTGGCAGCGCCAGGCCGGCCAGGCCCACCGCGGGATCCACTTCATCTTCCGGACGTTGCCGCCCGCCACCCAGCTCGACGACCAGCAAGCCAAGGGCGCGGGTATCGACCTGCTGCACCCAGCCCGGGCGTGCCGGATGGACGGCGCGTACCTCTTGAG
This sequence comes from Pseudomonas sp. 313, assembly GCF_000316965.1. Taxonomy (NCBI): domain Bacteria; kingdom Pseudomonadati; phylum Pseudomonadota; class Gammaproteobacteria; order Pseudomonadales; family Pseudomonadaceae; genus Pseudomonas; species Pseudomonas sp. 313. The sequence continues at coordinate 49,233 of NZ_ANBZ01000045.1, read as the reverse complement.
CCCGGGGCAGATGCTGCCAGGGCCGCTCGGTCAAGTCGGACGGGCCGCCCAGGGCCAGGTTCATCGCGGCGAAACGCGCCAGGGCGGCGCCGCTCTGCCAGGCCTCCAGCACCAGGCGCTCGGCGGTGGCGGCATCCCTTGCCAGTCCGGCCAGTTGCAGCGTCTCCTCGGCCAGCGCCTGAATCACCTGCCAGAGTCGTTCGCTGCGCACCTCGCCGGCCAGCAGGGCGATGGCCTCCTCCACTTCCAAGGCATTGCCGGCGCTGCGCGCCAGGGGCTGACTCATGTCAGTGATCAGGGAGCGGGTACGCACCCCCGCGGCCTCGGCGACCTCGACCAGGCTATCGGCCAGACGCAGGGCCGCTTCCCTCCCGGCCATGAAGGCGCCGCCGCCGGTCTTGACGTCCATGACCAGCACGTCCAGGCCGGCGGCCAGTTTCTTGGCCAGGATGGAGGCGGTGATCAGGTCCACCGATTCCACCGTGGCGGTGACGTCGCGGATGGCATAGAGGCGGCGATCGGCCGGGGCCAGATCGGCGTCCGGGCCGACGATGGCGCAACCCACCTCGGCCACCACCTGACGAAAGCGCGCGAGGCCAGGGCGGATGCGATAGCCGGGGATGCTCTCCAGCTTGTCCAGGGTGCCGCCGGTATGGCCCAGGCCGCGCCCGGAGATCATCGGCACATGGCAGCCACAGGCGGCGAGCAGCGGCGCTAGCACCAGGCTGGTGAGATCGCCCACGCCGCCGGTGGAATGCTTGTCCACCACCGGCCCCGGCAGGTCCCAGTGCAGCACCTGGCCGCTGTCGCGCATGGCCAGGGTCAGGGCGGTGCGCTCGGCAGCGGTCATGCCGCGCAACAGGGTAGCCATGGCGAAGGCGGCGATCTGGCCTTCGCTGAGGCTGTCATCGGCGATGCCGCCGACCAGACGCCGGATATCCGTAGCGGACAGCTCCAGGCCATCGCGCTTCTGGCGGATCACTTCCTGGGCGAGCCACATGGGCGGACTCCTTAGAAGTCGTCGAAGGCGCCGGGCAGCAGCTCGGCCAGGGTCCAGATCCGGGTGCGGCCGGGCTCACTGCCGCTGCAGACGATGGTCGCGTCGGGCGCCATCAATTCCAGCAGCACCTGGCGGCAGGCGCCGCAGGGGCTGATCAGGGGCACACCCGGTGCATGGATGGCCATGGCCGTGAAGCTGCGCGGCGGCAGGCCCTGGCTGACGGCAGCGAACAGGGCGCTGCGCTCGGCGCAGTTGGTCAGGCCATAGGAGATGTTTTCCACGTTGCAGCCATGGACGACCGCACCTTCGGCGGTCAGCAGGGCGGCGCCCACGGGGAAGTCGGAATGCGGGCAATAGGCGCGCTGGGAGGCGGTGACGGCTTCGGCCAGCAGGTGTTCGAGGGTTGCAGCAGGGACAGCGGACATCGGGAGTACCTCGGAAAACGAAAGGAGCGAGCTGAGTCTAGCCCGGTCGTGCGACCGGGCCAGCGGGGCTTAGAGACTGACGAAGAAGCCGGCCAGGGCCGCGCTCATCAGGTTGGCCAGGGTGCCACCGAGCATGGCGCGCAGGCCCAACTGGGCCAGTTCGTGACGCCGCTGGGGGGCGATGCCGCCCAGGCCGCCGAGCTGGATGGCGATGGAGGACAGGTTGGCGAAGCCACAGAGGGCGAAGGTGACGATGACCTGGGTGTGCGCCGACAGGGGTTGCACCCCCGCTGCCGCCGCCTTGAGCGGATCCAGGTAGGTCGAGAGGTCGGCATAGGCGACGAATTCGTTGAGCACCAGCTTCTGGCCGATGAAGCCGCCGGCCTGCACCGCCTCGCTCCAGGGCACGCCGATCAGGAAGGCGACCGGCGCCAGCAGATAGCCGAGTACCAGCTGCATGCTCAGCTGCGGCAGGCCGAACCAGGCGCCGCACCAGCCGAGGATGCCGTTGAGCAAGGCGATCAGGGCGATGAAGGCCAGCAGCATGGCACCGACCGCCAGGGCCACGCGCAAACCGACCTGAGCGCCTTCGGCGGCTGCATCTATGACATTGGCCGGGCGCTCCTCGCCCTCCCCCAGGGTCTTCATGGCCTGGTCGCGAGGCTGCTCGGTCTCCGGCTCCATCAGCTTGGCCATCAGCAGTCCACCCGGCGCGGCCATGAAGCTGGCGGCGATCAGGTACTTGAGCTCCACGCCCATGCCGGCGTAGCCCAGCAGCACCGAGCCGGCCACCGCGGCGAAACCGCCGACCATGATGGCGAACAGCTCCGAGCGGGTGAGCTCGGCGATGAAGGGCCGCACCACCAGCGGCATTTCCGACTGGCCGAGGAACAGGGTGGCGGTAACGGTGGTGGACTCCACCCGGCTGGTACCGAGCAGGGCATGCAGCGCTCCACCCACCAGGCGGATGATCCAGCCCATGATGCCCAGGTAGTAGAGCACCGCGATCAGGCTGCCGAAGAAGACGATCAGGGGCAGCACCCGCACGGCGAAGACGAAGCCGCCGTTACCGAAGTACTCGAACATCCTGGGTCCGGCGAGGCCGCCGAAGAGGAACTCGATGCCCTTGTCGGCATAGAGCTGCAGCGACGAGACGGCGCCGGAGACGCTGCCAAGCACCTGCTGGCCCCAGGGAATGTAGAGGACGAACAGGCCGAGCCCCGCCTGCAACAGAAAGGCCGCGAGCACGGTACGCACGCGAATGGCGCGCCGTTGGCGGGAGAAGAGGATGGCGATGGCCACCAGCAACAGCATGCCCAACACAGAGATCATCAAGAGACTCCTAACAGGATCGCCTGGTAGCGGCGATCGATGGGCGACAAGTGCAAGCAAGGCGCCTGCCAGAAGCTGTCCGACCGATCAGCTTTTGGCTGACCTAATGGTCAGCCAGGCGCAGGGGTCGGTCCAGTTGCAGACCCGCGGGCGAAAGCCGTGCTCCATAAGCCAGCACCTGCACGCCCTGCCGGCGTGCCTCGCCCAGGGCCAGGGCATAGGCGGCATCGATTTCAGCCGCCGGGCGTACCGCCTCGATGCCGTCGAGCAGCACGCAATAGAGCAGCACCGCCCGCTCGCCGGCCGCAGCCAGTGCCGCCAGCTCACGCAGATGGCGGGTACCGCGGGTGGTCACCGCATCGGGAAAGGCGGCGATAGCGGTATCGGCGAAGCCCAGGGTGACGCTCTTCACCTCCAGGTACAGCGGCCCCGCGGGATACTCCAGGCGGAAATCGGCGCGGCTGTTTTCCAGACCGTAGGCTACCTCCCGGCGCAGGGCGGTGAAGCCGGCCAGTTCGGGAATGCCGCCGGCCAGCAAGGCCTCCTCCACCAGGCGATTGGCCCGGGCAGTATTGATGCAGGCCAGTCGCCCATGATCCGTCTCGACCAGTTCCCAGGTGCCGGGCAGCTTGCGCTTGGGGCCGCTGGCGCGACTGAACCAGACGCGGGCGCCCGGCGGCTGGCAATGGAGCATGGAACCGGTATTGGGGCAATGCAGGGTCAATACCTCGCCGCTGGCGGTCTCGATGTCGGCGAGAAAGCGCTTGTAGCGGCGCAGCAGGCGACCCTCTTCCAGGGGCGGCTCGAATCTCACCGGGTACTCCAGCGCTGCAGGCCCTGGGCGATGCGGGCAACGGCCTCTTCCAGGCGCGGCAGCGATTGGGTGTAGGCGAAGCGCACATGGGTGTCGGCGCGATGGCGACCGAAGTCCAGGCCCGGGGTGATGGCCACGTGCTCGGTCTCCAGCAGGAACTGGCAGAAGGCATAGGCATCGCCGCCGAAGGCGGAGATGTCGGCATAGAGATAGAAGGCGCCCTGGGGCTCGACGGCGATCCTGAAGCCCAGGGCACGCAACGCCGGCAGCAGGTAGTCGCGGCGGCGGGCGAATTCGGCGCGACGCGCTTCGAAGATGGCCATGGCTTCAGGGGTGAAACAGGCCAGGGCGGCTTGCTGGGCCACGGTGGAGGCGCTGATGTAGAGATTCTGCGCCAGCTTTTCCAGCTCCGGCACCGCGGCGCGCGGCGCCACTAGCCAGCCGAGGCGCCAGCCGGTCATGCCGAAGTACTTGGAGAAGCTGTTGAGCACGAAGGCTGCGTCGTCCACTTCCAGCACGCTGGGCGCGTCCAGGCCGTAGGTCAGGCCGTGGTAGATCTCATCCACCACCAGATGGCCGCCACGCGCCTTGAGCGCGGCCGACAGCCCGGCGAGTTCGTCGCGATCGAGCAGGGTGCCGGTCGGATTGGCCGGCGAGGCCACCAGGGCGCCGACGCTGTCGGCTTGCCAGTGCCGCTCGACCAGCTCGGGGGTGAGCTGATAGCGGGTGTCGGCGCCGACCGGAATCAGCTGGGCCGCGCCTTCCACCAGGCGCAGGAAGTGACGATTGCAAGGATAGCCGGGATCGGCCAGCAGCCAGTGACGTCCGGGATCGACCAGCAGGGCGCTGGCCAGCAGCAGCGCGCCCGAGCCGCCAGGGGTGATCAGCACCCGCTCCGGATCCAGGTCGACGCCATAACGCTCGCCATAGAAGGCGGCGATGGCCTGGCGCAATTCCGGCAGGCCGCGGGCCGCGGTGTAGCGGGTCTGACCGGCCGCCAGGGCCGCCTGGCCCGCGGCGACCACCGGGGCGGCCGTGGTGAAATCGGGCTCGCCGATCTCCAGGTGGATGACGTCGTGTCCGGCGGCCTGGAGCTGGTTGGCGCGCTCCAGCAAGGCCATCACATGGAAGGGCTCGATGGCCTGGCTGCGCGCGCTGTAGGAATTGGACATGGAAGGGGTCCGAACTTGTGGCGAAGGCGGGATTCTAACCAAGGCTTCGCAGACCGGCATCCGCCGCGTCGGCAAGGAGCGGGAGGCCGGTAGTAGCGCCCCCTGGAAGCTTCTGGTAAGTTCGCCGGCTTGCATCCGCAGGGCGACTGGCCAGTCGAGAACATATTCAGCCTGGCGTCGGCATTGCGCGGGACGCCATCGGCAGCCACAGCCCCCAGGCGTTCCAACATGGAGAGGCCTGGAAACGCATCCAGCCTGTGGACAGGATCAGCGAAAGTGAGAGGGTCAATCATGCCCAGCGAAGCAAATCAGCAGAACAATCATCTGGCCCGTGGCTACGAACCCTACCAGCCCAGCAAGGGCGAGGAATACATGAGTGAGCGCATGCGCGCCCACTTCACCGGCATTCTGAACAAGTGGAAGCAGGAACTGCGCGAAGAAGTCGATCGCACCGTGCACCACATGAAGGAAGAAGCGGCCAACTTCGCCGACCCGGCCGATCGCGCCACCCAGGAAGAGGAATTCAGCCTGGAACTGCGTGCCCGCGACCGCGAGCGCAAGCTGATCAAGAAGATCGACGAGACGCTGCAGCTGATCGAAGACAACGAATACGGCTGGTGCGACTCCTGCGGCGTGGAAATCGGCATCCGTCGCCTGGAAGCCCGCCCGACCGCCAGTCTGTGCATCGACTGCAAGACGCTGGCCGAGATCCGCGAGAAGCAGACCGGGACCTGAGTCCCGCTGCCTCACCGACGAGGGCGCTACGGCGCCCTTTGTTCTTTCCGGCATTCACAGGATGAGCTATGTCCAGGCGCCCCTATGTCGGTCGTTTCGCCCCCACGCCCAGCGGCTATCTGCACTTCGGTTCGCTGGTCGCCGCCCTCGCCTCCTACCTGGATGCCCGCGCCGCGAGCGGACGCTGGCTGGTACGCATGGAAGACCTGGACCCGCCGCGCGAGGTCCCGGGTGCCCAGGCGGCGATTCTCACCACCCTGGAAGCCTACGGCTTCGAATGGGACGGTCCGGTGCTGCGCCAGAGCGAACGTCTGGACGCCTACCGGGCGGTCATCGCGCAGTGGCTGGCCAGCGGCCTGGCCTATGCCTGCGATTGTTCGCGCAAGCAGCTCGAAGGCAGTGGCGGCCTCTACCCCGGGCATTGCCGCAATCGCGGCCTGCCGGCGACGGACGCCGCTATCCGCATCCGTGTGCCTGAGCTGGACTACCGCTTCGTCGATCGCGTCCAGGGCGAATTCCGCCAGCACCTGGGTCGCGCGGTGGGCGACTTCGTCATCCAGCGCCGCGACGGCCTGATCGCCTATCAGCTGGCCGTGGTGATGGACGATGCCCTGCAGGGCATGACCGACGTGGTGCGCGGCGCCGACCTGCTGGACTCCACGCCGCGCCAGCTCTACCTGCAGGAATTGCTCGGCCATCCGGCACCGCGCTATCTGCACGTCCCGCTGCTGATCCAGCCCGATGGCCACAAGCTGGGCAAAAGTTACCGCTCGCCGCCGCTGCCGCCCGAGCAGGCCGGGGCCCTGCTGGTACGCGCCCTGCGCACCCTGGGCCAGCCGACCCGTGCGGAGCTGGCCGAGGAAGCCCCGGCCAAGGTGCTGGCCTGGGGCGTCGCCCACTGGGATGCCGCGCTGATTCCGCGGGTTCCGCACCTGGCCGAAGCCCAGCTGCCCGCCTAGTAGTTGGGCCAAAGTCCAGGCGTGGCCAGCTCCAGTAGATGTCCGTCCGGATCGCGGAAGTACAGGCTGATCGCGCCACGAGGCCACTGGGTGCGCGCTTCGATGGCTACCCCAGCCGCCGCCAGGTGCGCGATCCAGGGCTCCAGTTCGTCCGCTCCGATCGCCAGGGCCAGGTGCTGACAGCCCTGGGCGCCATGGGGCGGAATGCAGCCGCCCGGCAGCCGGACCGGTTGCTCGGTAGTGCCCCGCTGGAACAGCAACAGCACGCTGGCGCCCACCGCATAGGCGGCCAGGCGTTCATCGGCGAACATCGGGGCCAGTCCCAGCACCTCCTCGTAGAAGCGCCGGGCGCTGGGCAGATCGGCGGCATAGAGCGCGGTTTCCAGCACGGCGGCGAGGCGAGGCCTGGTCATCGTCGATCTCCAGTGGATAAAGAGGCCTTCACGGTAGAACCGTGGCGCTCCGGGGTATAGCGCTTTTGCTTTACCATGTCGCCATCGCCGTTCGGGAACCGCGCATGTACATCTACCGGTTGGTCCTGCTCCTCGTGGTAGGCATCTATCTGTTCTCCCCCGCCATCATGGATTGGTGGATCGCTCCCAGCGGCGCCTGGTATCGCCCCTACCTGCTGTGGCTCATCCTCATCGTGGTGACCTTCATCCTGCAGAGCCAGCGCGATGCCGACGAGCTTTAGTCTGTCCCAACTGGTCCTGATCAGCGCCGGCTACCTGCTGATCTTCTTCGGTGTCGCCTGGATGACCGAGAAGGGCTGGGTGCCGCGCCGGCTGGTGCGCCATCCGCTGATCTACACCCTGTCGCTGGGCGTCTATGCCAGCGCCTGGGCCTTCTACGGCACCGTGGGCCTGGCCTACGACTACGGCTACGGCTTTCTCGCCTACTACCTGGGGCTGTGCGGCGCCTTTCTGCTGGCGCCGGTATTGCTCTATCCCATCCTGCGGCTGACCCGCGCCTATCAGTTGGCGTCCCTGGCCGATCTCTTCGCCTTCCGCTTCCGCAGCACCTGGGCCGGCGCCCTGACCAGCCTGGGTATGCTGATCGCCGTGCTGCCGCTCCTGGCGCTGCAGATCCAGGCGGTGGCCACCAGCACCGGCATCCTGGTGCAGGCCCGCGCCCAGGACGCCCCGGCGCTGGGCTTCTGCCTGCTGATCACCCTGTTCGCCATGCTCTTCGGCGCACGCCAGATCAACTCCAAGGAGCGCCACGAAGGCCTGGTGGTGGCCATCGCCTTCGAATCCCTGGTCAAGCTCCTGGCCCTGGGCATCGTCGGTGGCGTCACCCTCTATACCGTGTTCGGTGGGCCCAACGGCCTGGAGACCTGGCTGCAGCAGAACCAGAGCGCCCTCTCCACCCTGCACACCCCGCTGCAGGAAGGCCCCTGGCGGATCCTGCTGCTGGTGTTCTTCGCCGCGGCCATCGTCACCCCGCACATGTACCACATGGCCTTCACCGAAAATCTCAGTCCCCAGGCGCTGGTCAGCGCCAGCTGGGGGCTGCCGCTGTTCCTGCTGCTGATCAGCCTGGCGGTGCCGCCGATTCTCTGGGGTGGCCTGGCGCTGGGTTCGCCGACGCCGCCGGAGTACTTCACCCTCGGCGTGGGTCTGGCGCTGGACAATCCGCTGCTGGCGCTGGTGGCCTTCGTCGGCGGGCTGTCGGCGGCCAGCGGCCTGATCATCGTGGTGACCATGGCGCTGTCGGGCATGCTGCTCAACCACATCGTGCTGCCGCTCTACCAGCCACCCACCGACGGCAACATCTATCGCTGGCTGCGCATGACCCGGCGCATGCTGATCGCCGCCATCATCCTTGGCAGCTATGGCTTTTATCGTCTGCTGCAGGGCCATGGCGACCTCTCCAGCCTGGGCATCGTCTCCTTTGTCGCCACCGTGCAGTTCCTGCCCGGCGCGCTCTCGGTACTCTACTGGCAGACGGCCAATCGCAAGGGCTTCATCGCCGGCCTGCTGTGCGGCCTGGGCCTGTGGTTCCTGAGCATGCTCATGCCGCTGGTGGCCGACATCAATCCGCTGCACATCGGCGTCTTCAGCTATCGCATCAGCGCCAGCAACTGGCACCTCGCCGCCGTGGCCTCGCTGACCGTCAACGTGCTGGTGTTCGCCCTGGTCTCGCTGTTCACCGAAGCCAGCGAAGAAGAGAAGAGCGCCGCCGAGGCCTGCGCGGTGGACAACGTCCGCCGCCCGCAACGCCGCGAACTGGCGGCCGGCTCGCCCCAGGACTTCGCCGCCCAGCTGGCCAAGCCGCTCGGTGCCAAGACCGCGCAGAAGGAAGTCGAGCGCGCCCTGGCCGATCTGCTGCTGCCCTACGACGAGCGCCGCCCCTATGCCCTGCGCCGCCTGCGCGATCGCATCGAGGCCAACCTGTCCGGCCTGATGGGCCCGCGGGTCGCCCAGGACATCGTCGAGACCTTTCTGCCGTTCAAGGCGGAAAGCGAGGCCTATGCCACCGAAGACATCCACTTCATCGAGAACCGCCTGGAAGACTACCAGTCGCGCCTGACCGGTCTCGCCGCCGAGCTGGACGCCCTGCGCCGCTATCACCGCCAGACCCTGCAGGAACTGCCCATGGGCGTCTGCTCCCTGGCCCGGGACCGCGAAATTCTCATGTGGAACCGCGCCATGGAAGACCTCACCGGCATCGACGGCGCCCGGGTGGTGGGCTCGCGCCTGAGCGCCCTGCCCGATCCCTGGCAGAACCTGTTCGAACGCTTTCTCGCCGAGCCGGCGCAGCAGCACCTCTACAAACAGCGACTGCCCCAGGAACACGAGCAGCGCTGGCTCAACCTGCACAAGGCGACCATCGACGAACCCCTGGCGGTGGGCAGCAACGGCACCGTGCTGGTGGTGGAAGACATCAGCGAGACCCAGTTGCTGGAAGACCGCCTGATCCACTCCGAGCGCCTGGCCTCCATCGGCCGCCTGGCCGCCGGCGTGGCCCACGAGATCGGCAACCCGGTCACCGGCATCGCCTGCCTGGCGCAGAATCTGCGCGAGGAACGCGAAGCGGACGAAGAGATCGACGAGATCAGCAGCCAGATCATCGAGCAGACCCGCCGCATCACCCGCATCGTCCAGTCGCTGATGAGCTTCGCCCATGCCGGTGGCCGCCAGCAGGCCCATGAACCGGTGTGTGTAGCCGAGGCGGCCCAGGAAGCCATCGCCCTGCTCTCGCTCAACCGCCAGAGCGTGGACGTCGACTTCTTCAACCTCTGCGACCCCGAGCACTATGTGCAAGGCGATCCCCAGCGCCTGGTGCAGGTCATGATCAACCTGCTATCCAACGCCCGGGATGCCTCTCCGGCCGGCGCGCCGATCCGGGTGCGCAGCGAGGCCCATGGCCAGACGGTGACCCTGAGCGTCGAGGACGAGGGCAGCGGCATCCCCAAGGCCATCGTCAGTCGCCTGTTCGAACCCTTCTTCACCACCAAGGATCCGGGAAAGGGGACGGGGCTTGGCTTGGCGCTGGTCTATTCCATCGTAGAAGAGCATTATGGTCAGATAATGATCGATAGTCCTACCGACCCCGTGACCGGCCAGGGCACCCGCATTCGGGTACTGCTGCCGCGCTATCTCGGGTTGCCGGAGGCGCCGTGACGGACCCATCCGCCTGCTGGATGGATCTGCTAAAGCATTCGGAAGTCCAGACGACCGCGACAAGACACGCTGCCTGGCGTGGGTCGTCTTGCCTTCCCGTAAGAGAGCGCACTTGATGGCCCATATCCTGATTGTCGAAGACGAGAAGATCATCCGTTCGGCGCTGCGCCGCCTGCTCGAGCGCAACCAGTTCCGCGTCAGCGAAGCCGGCTCCGTCCAGGAAGCCCAGGATCTCTACGACGTCCCCAGCTTCGATCTCGTCATCAGCGATCTGCGCCTGCCCGGCGCCCCCGGCACCGAGATGATCGATCTCGCCAAGGGCAAGCCGGTGCTGATCATGACCAGCTACGCCAGCCTGAGATCGGCGGTCGATTCCATGAAGCAGGGCGCGGTGGACTACATCGCCAAGCCCTTCGATCACGACGAGATGCTGCAGGCCGTGGCGCGCATCCTGGTGGAGCGCGAGCAGCGCCCGCCGGTAGCCGCCGAGGAAAGCGTCACACTGCCGCCAGCCACCGGCGAGATCGGCATCATCGGCAACTGCGCGCCGATGCAGGACCTCTTCGGCAAGATCCGCAAGGTCGCCCCCACCGACTCCACCGTGCTCATCCAGGGCGAATCGGGCACCGGCAAGGAACTGGTGGCGCGCGCGCTGCACAACCTGTCGCGCCGGGCCAAGGCGCCGCTGATCTCGGTCAACTGCGCGGCCATTCCCGAAACCCTGATCGAATCCGAACTCTTCGGCCACGAGAAGGGCGCCTTCACCGGCGCCAGCGCCAGCCGCACCGGCCTGGTGGAGGCTGCCGACGGCGGCACCCTGTTTCTCGACGAGATCGGTGAATTGCCGCTGGAAGCCCAGGCACGTCTCTTGCGCGTGCTGCAGGAAGGCGAGATCCGCCGGGTCGGTTCGGTGCAGTCGCAAAAGGTCGATGTGCGCCTGATCGCCGCGACCCACCGGGATCTCAAGGGCCTGGCCAAGATCGGCCAGTTCCGCGAAGACCTCTTCTATCGCCTCAACGTCATCTCCCTGCGCCTGCCCGCCCTGCGCGAGCGCGGCGGCGACGTCATGGAGATCGCCCGGGTGTTCCTCGCGCGGCAATCGGCGCGCATGAGTCGCCCGGGGCTCAAGTTCGGCGCCGAAGCCGAGGCGGCCATCCGCCATTACAGCTGGCCGGGCAACGTGCGTGAGCTGGAGAACGCCATCGAGCGCTCGGTGATCCTCAGCGAAGGCCAGGAGATCAATGCCGATCAGCTGGGCATCGACGTCGAGCTCGGCGAGCTGGAGCTGGCCGACAGCTACCTGGATCCGCTGCCCAGCACGGGCCTGGGTAACGGCAATGGCGCCCACGAGCCCACCGAGGACCTGTCGCTGGAGGACTACTTCCAGCACTTCGTGCTCGAACACCAGGACCACATGACCGAGACCGAGCTGGCCCGCAAGCTGGGCGTCAGCCGCAAGTGCCTGTGGGAACGTCGTCAGCGCCTGGGCATCCCGCGCCGCAAGGCCAGTGCCAGCAGCGACGCCAGCTGATCCGCGCCGGGACGTGACAGCCGATACGTCCCGCGGTAACACCCTCTCCCTCCGCCTCCTCATCCTTTGCAATGTGTTACCGCCGTAACAGGCGGCGGGTTCAGAGGTAACGAAAATTTGCCTGTAGCCTCCAAGCAAACAGGCTACATTTTTCGCAAGTCACTGATTTAAATGCATTTTTCAAAACTGGCACGGCATCTGCTTTATATTCTCGTACAAGAACAATAACAACGTACCCCCTCCATAATAAAAACAAGACGTAGCGACTCCAGCACAACAAGAACAAGCAGGCGGAGGCGTAGCTAACTGATCATTTTGGAGAAGAGTCGTCTAGCGGGATGGTCCGCGCGATGTCAGGCCAGAGAACAACAAAACTGCCCCGAGGCAGCACCCGTACCAGGCAGAGCAGGAATGATCCTGACGGCATCAGCTTCCAAAGTAATCCGTTTGCTCTTGGCTCTAGACTTCAGAGCCTTTCCGGCGGCCGGTATCCGCACGGGACAGACCACACAAGAAAAACAAGAGGTCTGGATAGACAATAAAAACAAAGCACGTACCACTTTGGGGGGGAGCTTCGGCTCCCCCAGTGCCTTTGACAGCCTCCCCTCCCTCGTTCAAGATCCCCTCCTTATCTATTGCGCAACGGTTCCTGCTATGGGCCAGATTGCGTATAGCCGTCTCTCCGAACAGAAACTCGCATGCTGAAGAAGCTGATCCAGACTCTGCGCTCGCCCCTGCGGCGTACTCCGCCCGCGCCTGCCTTGCCCATCGAACTGCCCCGCAGTCAGCATGCTCTGGAACGAGAGCGGATCAGTCGTTACGCCTTGAGCGTGGTCGACCGGCTGGAAAAGGCGGGTTATCAGGCCTACTTGGTGGGTGGTTGCGTCCGGGACCTGTTGCTGGGTTTCGAGCCCAAGGACTTCGATGTCGCCACCAGTGCCACGCCCGAGCAGGTGCGGGCCGAATTCCGCAATGCGCGGGTCATCGGCCGGCGCTTCAAGCTGGTCCATGTGCATTTCGGCCGTGAGATCATCGAGGTGGCGACCTTCCGCGCCAATCACCCCACCGGGGATGCCGAAGACGAAGCCCAGGGCTCGCGCCATGAAAGCGGCCGGATCCTGCGCGACAACATCTATGGCAACCAGGAACAGGATGCTCAGCGGCGCGACTTCACCATCAACGCGCTCTACTACGATGCCAGCGGCGAACGCATTCTCGACTACGCCAATGGCACCCAGGACATCCGCCTGCGGCAGATCCGTCTGATCGGCGATCCGGAGCAGCGCTACCTGGAAGATCCGGTGCGGATGCTGCGCGCCGTGCGTTTCGCCGCCAAGCTGGATTTCGAGATCGAGACCGCCACCGCCGAACCCATCAGCCGCCTGGCGCCGTTGCTGCGCGACATACCCGCGCCGCGGCTGTACGACGAGATCATCAAGCTGCTCCTGGGCGGCAAGGCGGAGCGCACCTTCGAGTTGCTCTGCCAGTACGGCCTGTTCGCCCCCTTGTTCCCGGCCAGTGGCGAGGCTCTGGAGCGCGACCCGGAGTACGCCGGCAGCCTGATCCGCCAGGCTCTGGCCAACACCGACACCCGTATCCGCGAAGGCAAGCCGGTCACCCCGGCCTTCCTGTTCGCCGCCCTGCTCTGGCCGGCTTTGCCCGAGCGCGTCCGCTATCACCAGGATCGCGGCCTGCCGCCCATTCCGGCCATGCAGGAAGCCGCCCACGACCTGACCCAGCAGCAGTGCCAGCGCACCGCCGTCCCCAAGCGTTTCACCATGCCCATGCGCGAGATCTGGGACATGCAGGAGCGCCTGCCGCGCCGTCAGGGCAAGCGCGCCGATCAACTGCTGGAAAATCCGCGCTTCCGCGCCGGCTACGACTTCCTGCTGCTGCGCGAGAGCGCCGGCGAGGAAACCGGTGGCCTGGGCGAGTGGTGGACGCGCTACCAGGAAGTCGGTGACAGCCAGCGACGCGAGATGATCAAGAACCTCAGCCGGGAAGACGGCGCGCCGGCCAAGCGGCGGCGCCGTGGCGGCAGCAATCGCAAGCGGCGCACCTCGGATGCGCCCACGTCCGGCGACGAATGATGGAAAGGGTCTATCTCGGCCTGGGCAGCAACCTGGCTGAGCCGCGGCGGCAGCTGGACGCCGCCCTGGATGCCCTGGCCCAGCTGCCTGACAGCCAGCTGGTGGCGGTCTCCGCCTTCTATGCCAGCGATCCCCTAGGGCCGCCCGACCAGCCCCGCTACGTCAATGCCGTCGCCGCGTTGGACACCGCCCTCGCCCCCCTGGCGCTGCTTGATGCCACCCAGGCCATCGAGCAGCAGCAGGGGCGCGTGCGCAAGGACGAGCGCTGGGGTCCGCGCACCCTGGACATCGATATCCTGCTGTTCGGTGAGCGGCTGATCGACGAGCCGCGCCTGCAGGTGCCGCACTACCACCTGCAGGCGCGCGCCTTCGTGCTCTACCCCCTGGCCGACCTGGCCCCCGAGCTGCACCTGCCCGATGGCCGCCGGCTGCCGGACCTGCTGTCCGCCTGTCCTTTCGAGGGCCTGGAACGACTGGTACCGTCGTCACCTGCGCGGTAACACAGCCGTAACACCGAACATTGACTTGTGCCGGATGCGCCGGGACTATAGCAGCCGTTTGCGCGCGGCCAACCCGCGCCCGCGGCGCCCAGACAATAACCATAGCGCCGTCCCACGAGGACCTCTTGCATGCCTGATATCAGCCTCACGACCCTTCAGGGGCTCAAGCAGCGTGGCGAAAAGATCGCCATGCTGACCGCCTACGATGCCACCTTCGCCCAGGCCGCCAGTCAGGCCGGCGTCGAGATGCTGCTCATCGGCGATTCCCTCGGCATGGTGCTGCAGGGTCACGACAGCACCCTGCCGGTGACGCTCGACGACATGGTCTACCACACCGCCTGCGTCAAACGCGGCCAGGCCGGTGCCTTCATCGTCGCCGACCTGTCGTTCATGACCTACGCCACCCTGGAGCAGACCCTGACCAGCGCCGGCCGCCTGATGCAGGCGGGCGCGCAGATGGTCAAGCTCGAGGGCGACGCCTGGTTGGCCGAACCGATTCGTCGGCTGGCCGCCAATGGCGTACCGGTCTGCGCCCACCTGGGCCTGACGCCGCAGTCGGTCAATGTCTTCGGCGGCTTCAAGGTGCAGGGGCGCGATCCAGTCCGGGCGCAGCAGCTGCGTGACGCGGCGCGCGAGCTGGAGGAAGCCGGCGCGGCCATGCTGCTGCTGGAATGCGTGCCCTCGGCGCTGGCCGAGGAAATCACCCGCGCCGCCCGGGTGCCGGTGATCGGCATCGGCGCCGGTGCCGCCACCGATGGCCAGGTGCTGGTGCTGCACGACATGCTCGGCCTGGCCCTGCGCGGGCGCACGCCGAAATTCGTGCGCAATTTCATGGCCGGCCAGGACAGCATCCAGGCTGCCCTGGCGGCCTACGTCGCCGCCGTCAAGGACGGCAGCTTTCCCGCTCCCGAACACGGATTTTCCGCATGAAGACGGTCCATAGCGTCCGCGAACTACGCGCCGCCGTTGCCGCCGCGCGCCGCCAGGGCCTGCGCATCGGCCTGGTGCCCACCATGGGCAATCTGCACGCCGGTCATATCGCCCTGGTGGAGACCGCGCGCCGCCACGCCGACTTCGTGGTGACGAGCATCTTCGTCAATCCGCTGCAATTCGGCCCCAGCGAGGATCTGGCGACCTATCCGCGCACCCTGGCGGAAGACAGCCGCCAGCTGAACGAGGCCCACTGCGATCTGCTGTTCGCACCGGCGGTGGCCGAGATGTATCCCAAGGGTATGGACGGCCTGACCCGGGTGAACGTCCCCGAGGTGTCCGAAGGTCTTTGCGGTGCCCGTCGGCCCGGCCATTTCGAAGGCGTGGCCACGGTGGTCACCAAGCTGTTCCACATGGCGCAACCGGACGTGGCGGTGTTTGGCGAAAAGGACTATCAGCAGCTGGCGGTGATCCGCAAGCTGGTCCAGGACCTGGACATGCCCATCGAGATCGTCGCCCAACCCACGGTGCGGGCCACCGACGGCCTGGCGCTGTCCTCGCGCAATGGCTATCTCGATGACGGCCAGCGCGCCAGCGCGCCCTGCCTGTACAGCCTGCTCAAGCGGCTGGCCGATCAGCTAGCCGCCGGCGCAGCGGTCGAGCCGACCCTGGCGTCCGGTGTCGCCGAATTGCAAGCTCAGGGGCTTAGAGTCGACTACCTGGAACTACGCGAGCAGTTGAGCCTGCAACCGGCCGGGCCGGCCACCACCGCGCTGGTGCTGCTGGTGGCGGCCTATCTGGGCCAGACCCGCCTGATCGACAACCTGAGCTTTCGCCGCAGGCCCGGAGTGTGATGCAACCGAAGGTTAGCTCACCCAAACCCGCCTGAATCCTGGAAGCCCGGAACATACCGGGCTTTTTCATGCTCGAAGCGCGACGCCACGTCAGGCGTCGCGCGGTCGCCGACTTTCCCTTGCAAGCCAGCGGCTTGTGGGGCACAACAGCAAACAAGAGCCACCAAGGAAAAGCCTAGCCATGGAGTACTATCAACACCCCCTCGACGTGACCCAGCTCGCCTCCTGGAAAGCCCTGCAGGAACACCGCAAGGCCATGCAGAATTTCCGCATGCGCGACGCCTTCGCCGCCGATCCGCAGCGCTTCTCGCAGTTCTCCCTGAGCAGCAGTGGTCTGTTCCTCGACTACTCCAAGAACCTCATCACCGAGCAGACCCGTGAGCTGCTGGTGAACCTGGCTCGCGAAGCGGGTCTGGAAGGCGCCATCCGCACCCTGTTCGACGGTGCCTACGTCAACTCGTCCGAGCACCGTCCCGCCCTGCATACCGCGCTGCGCCGCCCGGTGGGCGACAGTGTGCAGATCGATGGCCAGGACATCATGCCCGAGGTGCACCGGGTCCTGAACCAGATGACCGCGCTGGTCACCCGCATCCACAACGGCCTCTGGCGCGGCTACACCGAGAAGCCGATCACCGATGTGGTCAACATCGGCATCGGTGGTTCCTTCCTCGGTCCGCAGCTGGTGTCCGAGGCGCTGGTGCCCTTCACCCAGCGCGGCGTGCGTTGCCACTACCTGGCCAACATCGACGGCAGCGAATTCCGCGAGGTGACTTCCAAGCTCGCCGCCGACACCACCCTGTTCATCGTCTCCTCCAAGTCCTTCGGCACCCTGGAGACCCTGAAGAACGCCCAGGCCGCCCGCGCCTGGTGCCTGGCCCAGGGCTGCCCGGAGCCGGAGCTGCACAAGCACTTCATCGCCGTCTCCAGCAACGTCAAGATGGCGGTGGAATTCGGCATCGCCGAAGAGAACATCTTCCCCATGTGGGATTGGGTCGGCGGACGCTACTCGCTGTGGTCGGCCATCGGCCTGCCCATCGCCCTGGCCATCGGCATGTCCAACTTCAAGGACCTGCTGGCCGGTGCCTATGCCATGGACCAGCATTTCACCAGCGCCCCCTTCGAAGAGAACATGCCGGTGCTGCTGGGCCTGCTCGGGGTCTGGTACGGCAACTTCTGGGGCGCGACCAGTCACGCCATCCTGCCCTACGACCACCACCTGCGTAACTTCGTGAAGCACCTGCAGCAGCTGGACATGGAGTCCAACGGCAAGAGCGTGCGTCAGGACGGCTCGCCGGTGAGCATGGAAACCGGTCCGGTGATCTGGGGCGGCGTCGGCTGCAACGGTCAGCATGCCTACCACCAGCTCCTGCACCAGGGCACCCAGCTGATCCCCGGTGACTTCATCGTGCCGGTGGTGAGCCACAATCCGGTGGCCGATCACCAGCAATGGCTCTATGCCAACTGCCTGTCGCAGAGCCAGGCGCTGATGCTGGGCAAGACCCGCGAGGAAGCCGAGGCCGAGCTGCGCGAGAAGGGCCTGGGCGAGGCCGAGATCGCCAAGCTGGCGCCGCACAAGGTGATCCCGGGCAACCGTCCGAGCAACACCCTGGTGCTGGAACGCATCTCGCCCCGACGCCTGGGTGCGCTGGTGGCCCTGTACGAGCACAAGGTATTCGTGCAGAGCGTCATCTGGGGCATCAACTGCTTCGACCAGTGGGGCGTCGAGCTGGGCAAGGAGCTGGGCAAGGACGTCTATCAGCACATCATCGGCCGCAGCGAAGGCAAGGCCGACGATGGTTCGACTCAGGGCCTGATCGATTACTTCCGCGGTCGTCACCGCGGCTGATCGATCTCGGTCCGCTCCGAAAGGCGCCGCTCTGCGGCGCTTTTTCGTTTTATCGCCTCGCTGAACCCCGACAGGCCATCCGCGGCCTAAACTAGGAGCACAACAACACCAAGAAGGAGCCGGCCATGAGCCACCGCTATCCCGTGCCCGAGAGTCTGAGTGCCCGCACCCACCTCGACGAAGCCCGTTATCGCGAGCTCTACCAGCGCTCGGTGGAACAGCCGGAACGCTTTTGGAGCGAACAGGCCAGCGCTTTACTCGACTGGTCGCGCACCTGGGACGAAGTCCATAGCGGCGACATGCGCCAGGGCCAGACCCGCTGGTTCAGCGGCGGCCAGCTCAACGTCGCCTACAACTGCATCGATCGCCACCTCGGTGGCCGAGCCGAGCAGACCGCCATCCTCTGGGAAGGCGACGATCCCGCCGACAGCCAGGCCATCAGCTATCGCCAGTTGCACGAGCACGTCTGTCGCCTGGCCAATGTGCTCAAGGGGCGCGGGGTCAGGAAGGGCGACCGCGTCTGTCTCTATCTGCCGATGATTCCCGAGGCCGCCTATGCGATGCTGGCCTGCGCCCGCATCGGCGCGGTGCATTCGGTGGTGTTCGGCGGGTTCTCGCCCGAGGCGTTGCGCGACCGTATCCTCGATTCCGACTGCCGAGTGGTGATCACCGCCGACGAGGGCGTACGTGGTGGCAAGCGCGTGCCGCTCAAGGCCAATGTCGACAAGGCCCTGGCCAAATGCCCGGATGTCCACACCGTGGTCTTGGTCGAGCGGACCGGCGCCGCCGTGGCGCGCCAGGAGGGCCGTGATCTGCCTTATGCCCAGGCCGTGGCCGCGGCCGCGGCCGACTGCCCGGCAGAGCCCATGGATGCCGAGGACCCGCTGTTCATCCTCTACACCTCGGGCTCCACCGGCAAGCCCAAGGGCGTGCTGCACACCACCGGTGGCTATCTGCTAGGCGCCACCCTGAGCTTCAAGTACCTGTTCGACTACCACGAGGGACAGGTCTTCTGGTGCACCGCCGACGTCGGCTGGGTCACCGGCCACAGCTACATCGTCTATGGCCCCCTGGCCAATGGCGCCACCACCCTGATGTTCGAAGGCGTGCCCAGCTATCCCGACGCCAGTCGCCTGTGGCAGGTGGTGGACAAGCATCAGGTCAATATCTTCTATACCGCTCCCACCGCCTTGCGCGCCCTGATGCGTGAAGGCGACGAGCCGGTACAGCGCACCTCGCGGCAGAGCCTGCAATTGCTCGGCAGCGTAGGCGAGCCGATCAATCCCGAGGCCTGGGAGTGGTATCACCGGGTAGTGGGCGAGGGTCGCTGCCCCATCGTCGACACCTGGTGGCAGACCGAGACCGGCAGCATCCTCATCGCCCCGCCCCCCGGCGCCCTGGCGTTGAAGCCGGGCTCGGCCACCCTGCCCTTCTTTGGCGTCCAGCCGGTGCTGCTGGACGAGCAGGGCAAGGAAATCGACGGCCCCGGCAGCGGAGTGCTGGCCATCAAGGCCAGCTGGCCGAGCCAGATCCGCACCGTCTATGGCGACCACCAGCGACTGATCGACACCTACTTTAGTGCCTATCCGGGTTACTACTTCACCGGCGACGGCGCCCGCCGGGACGAAGACGGCTACTACTGGATCACCGGGCGGGTGGATGACGTGCTCAACGTCTCCGGCCACCGCATCGGTACCGCCGAAGTGGAAAGCGTGCTCACCGAACATGCGGACGTGGCCGAAGCCGCCGTAGTGGGTTGCCCGCACGAGGTCAAGGGCCAGGCGGTCTATGCCTTCGTCACCACCAAGGGCGGGGTGACCCCAAGCGACGAGCTCAAGGCCCGCCTGCGCCAACAGGTGGCCGAGGAGATCGGCAGCTTCGCCAAGCCGGAATTCCTGCAATGGGCACCCGCCCTGCCCAAGACCCGCTCCGGCAAGATCATGAGACGCATCCTGCGCAAGATCGCCTGCGACGAGCTGGACAGCCTGGGGGATACCTCGACCCTGGCCGATCCTTCGGTGGTCGACAGCCTGATCGATGCCCGGCTCAATCGCGCCCCGCAGGGCTAGCTGTAGCCCAAAGAAAAGCCCCGCCTAGGCGGGGCTTTTTTCTGCAGGCAACCTTAGTGGGCGGCTTGCATGCGGTGCTTCAGGTCACGCATGCGATCGTGGGTCGCACGGGCCTTTTCCAGCTGGCTGCGCAGGTTGGCCTGGGCATCCGGCGTGGCGTGTTCGTTGACGGCGCGCTCCAGTGCGTGCAGCAGGCGGTCTTCCTGCTCTTCCAGTTCGCTGACGTAGGTAACTTCTTCCTTTTCCTTGCTGGCAAAGGAGGTTTTGACGTCGGTGTAGTACTTGCGGAAGCTGCCGGCAAAGGTGCCTTGCTCGGCGGGCTTTTCACCAGCGGCCGATACCTGGCTGCTCAGAGCGCTGATGATCTCGGCCTTGCTCTGGGCGATCTCGGTGAACAGGGCCTTCAATTCGGGGTTCTTCACTTCGGTGAGGGCATGCTCGTAGAAATTCTTGCCGTCACGGGCGATCTCGATCAGATCGTTGAGGGTTTCGGTCGTGCTGGTCATGGCAGTTCTCCGGGGTGAAGGGCAAGGGTGATGGCAGCGGCGCTGCCATCGTGCCGGGTGTTACCAGGCGTTCTTACTGAGCGGCTTTCAGCGCATCAGCAGATACGGCCTTGACGCCCTTGATGGCCTTGGCTTCCTTGATCGCCAGGTCGCGCTGGGCTTCGGTCGCCACGGTGCCGGACAGGGACACGACGCCCTTGTTGGTCTCGACCTTGATCGAGGTGCCCTTGATGTGTTCGTCGGCCAGGAAGGAAGCTTTGACCTTGCTGGTGATCCAGGTGTCGGACGCGGCTTCTTCGGTCTTGTCCATGGTGTTGTTGGCGGCCAGGGTCATGTTCTGGCTGGTGGCAGCAAAGGCACCGCCGGCCAGCGGCAGGCTCAGTACGGAAGCGGTAACGGCAGCGAGGGCAAAAGTACCGAAAGTCTTTTTCATGAGATGACTCCTGTTTTCCTTGGTTGTACTGCGCCCAGGTCCTGGCAGCAGCGACTCCTATGTAGAGCGCAACGGCTGCGCCGAATTCCAAAGCCGATTAAAGACGTTGAAAATCAATGACTTAAGTCAATCCTCCAAAAATAACAGGCGGGCAAAATGCAAGTAATGCGTAAAAAGGTCTGGTAAATTGCACGAGGTCAGACGACTCTGGCACCGATGTCTGGGGCAGGAACCTCCCGTGCGCTCTGGGACGAGGGTGGACATCGAAAGGCGGACGTCGAGGTGGCCAAACCAGAACTGCCACACCTTTATCCGGTCAATGCTGAATTGAACCCGACACCTACGATCGGGCCTCGAGGATCCGGGATGCGGCCTCTCTCCCCTGCGCGCATTGCCCTGATTTATCTGTTGCTGAGCGCCCTCTGGGTGATCGGCACCGATGGGCTGTTGTATCTGCTGCTCAGCGATCAGGACAGTGTCCATCTGTGGCACACCCTGAAGGGCCTGGCCTTCATGAGCCTGCTATCGCTGGTGCTCTATGGCTTGCTGCGGCGCGAAGCCCGCAATCGCGAAGGCTTCATTGAAGAGCTGCAGAGCCAGCGCGCCACCCAGGATTTCGTCCAGCGGCTGACCAATACCGGTGACTGGCAGTTGCTGGACGATGGCCGCCTGCTGTGTTCCGAACGCACCCTGGTGATGCTGCGCCAGCCCAAGGGCAGCGATCCGCTGGATTTCGCCACCATTGCCGCCTGCGCCCGTGCCGATGACCGCGACCATGTGCACAGCATGCTGGAACGCCTGCAGCACATGCAGGGCCCGCTAAATTTCTCGGCGCATTTCGACGATGGCGAAGGCAGTTGGCGCTGGCTCAATTGGCAGAGCGATTTCGACGAAGCCGGCATCACCCGCGGTGCCCTGGTCGACATCACCAGCCACAAGCTAGCCGAACAGGCCCTGCACGACAGCCAGCGGCGCTATCGCGAACTGGTCCAGCACCTGCCGCTGGTGATCTTCGCCAGCGATCACCGCGGTCGCTGGCAATTTCTCAACCCCGCCTGGGAAGGCCTCACCGGCCAGCCCGCCGCCCAGCAACTCAACCATCCCCTGGATCAGGCCTTCCATCCCCAGGACGGCGCCCGCCTGCGCCAGCTGGTGGCGGATTTCGCGGCGGGCCAGCGCCTGCATTGGAATGGCGTGGTGCGGTTGCGGCTGTCGGTGGAGAGTCATCGCTGGATGCAGATGGAGCTGCGCGCCGGCCTCGATGGCGAGATCCAGGGCACCCTGACCGATATCCATCACGACTACCAGGCACAACTGCTGCAACAGGCCCGTAGCGACGTTCTCGACGACCTGCTCACCGGCCTGCCGCTGGCGGAGATCCAGCAGGGCATCGCCCTGCGGCTGGAGCAGATCTATCCGGAAATGCGCGTCGCCCTGTTGCTGGACGACCAGGGCGAGCATCTGCGGATCGCCGCGGCGCCCAGCCTGCCACCGGCCTTCCAGGCGGCGCTGGAAAG
Source organism: Pseudomonas sp. 313 (assembly GCF_000316965.1). Lineage (NCBI taxonomy): Bacteria > Pseudomonadati > Pseudomonadota > Gammaproteobacteria > Pseudomonadales > Pseudomonadaceae > Pseudomonas > Pseudomonas sp. 313. Next base: position 26,894 of record NZ_ANBZ01000045.1, on the reverse strand, counting down.
CATGCCTCGCAGCCGTCACGACCAGGGCTGCTGCAGCGCCGTCACGGGCAATGCGCCGGTGTTCACCATCGATGTCGCACTGGACCCGGCCTGGCAGCCGCTGTTGCCGGCGGCCCAGGCGGCGGGCATTCGCGGCGCCTGGGCCCTGCCGCTGCAGGACGAGCAGCAACGTGCCGTGGGCGCCCTGGGCATCTACTACGGTGAGGCGCGGCTGCCCGAAGCGGAAACCCAGGCGCTGATCACCGAATTCACCCGTCTGGCGGTGCTGGCCATCCGGCAGCAGCGTGTCGTCCAGGCGCAACGTGCCAGCGAGGCGCGCTATCGCGGCATCTTCGAACAGGCCTACACCGGCATCATGCTCAGTGACCTGGAAGGTCGCTGGTTGAGCGTCAATCACCACTTCTGCCAGATGCTCGGCTACTCGCAACCGGAGTTGCTGCAGAAGGACACCGCGTCGGTGACCCATCCGGACGAGCGCGCGCTGGGCGCCGCGCTGCGCAAGCAGCTGGTGGACACCGGCCAGGACCGCTACACCCTGGAAAAACGCTATCTGCATCGCAATGGCCAGCCGGTATGGACCAACGTCACCACGCGCCTGATCCGCGACGATCAGGGCGTGCCGCAATACTTCATCAGCACCGCCCAGGACATCACCCTGCGCAAACAGCAGGAAGAGAGCCTGCGCCAGGCCGCGGCGATGTTCCAGAACAGTCGCGACGGCCTGTTGCTGCTCGACGAGCGCCGCTGGATCCTGGCGGTGAACCCGGCCTTCGCCCGGCTGCTGGGCGCCCAGGAAGGCACCCTGCTCGGCCAGCGCCTGGGACTTCCCGGCGGTGGGCGCCAGGACCAGCGCTTCTACCGCGAACTCTGGCGCACGGTGCGCCGCGAGGGCCGCTGGGAAGGCGAGCTGCTCTGGCCACGACTCGACGGCAGTACCTTTCCGGCCTGGACCGCCATCGACACCCTCTACCCCCGGGAGACCCGGCAGTACACGGTTACCGTCAGCGATACCACCCGCCTGCGAGAGAGCGAGGCGCGCCTGAGTCATCTGGCGCACCACGATCCCCTGACCGACCTGCCCAACCGCCTGCTGGCGCGCACCCATCTAGAACACGCCCTGGCCCTGGCCGAACCCCAGGAATACCTGGTCGCCGTACTGATCCTCGACTTCGATCATTTCCGCACGGTCAACGAAAGCCATGGCCATGCCCTGGGTGACGAACTGCTGGTGGAATTCGCCGCCCGCCTGCGCGCCCTGCTCAGCGAGGACATCACCCTGGCGCGCATCGGTGGCGATGAGTATCTGGTCATCATCGAGCGGATAGACCGGCCCGAATTCGCCGCCCAGATCGCCCAGGCCATGCTCGGCAAGCTGGAGCAGCCCTTCCACCTCGGCGAGCACGACATCTATCTCAATGCCAGCATCGGCATCAGCCTCTTTCCCGACGATGGCGGGACCGCCGATGACCTCATCCGCAATGCCGACACGGCCATGCACCAGGCCAAGGACCAGGGCCGCGACACCTTCCGCTTCTATACCCAGGCCCTCACCGAGCAGTCGCGGCGGCGGTTGAATCTGGAATCGCGGCTGCGCACCGCGCTCAAGCGCGGTGACTTCGTTCTGCACTACCAACCGCTGATGAGCGTCAACACCGCCCAGACCATTGGCGTGGAAGCCCTGGTGCGTTGGCAGGACCCGGAGCTGGGCCTCATCCCGCCCACCGAGTTCATTCCGCTGGCCGAGGAAACCGGGCTCATCGTGCCCCTGGGCGACTGGATCATCGAGACCGCCTGCCAGCAGATGCACAGCTGGCTCGCCCAGGGACTCGAACTGGAGACCCTGGCGATCAACATCTCGCCCCGGCAATTCGCCAAGCGCGATCTGGCCAGCACCATTTCCCGCGCCCTGGCGCGCAGTCGCCTGCCGGCCGAGCACCTGGAGCTGGAGATCACCGAAGGCACCCTGATGAACAATGTCGAGGAGGCGCTGCTGTCCCTGGCTACCCTCAAGACGCTGGGCGTACGCATCGCCGTGGACGACTTCGGCACCGGCTATTCCTCCCTGGCCTATCTGCGCCGCTTCCCCCTCGACAAGCTCAAGATCGACCAGAGCTTCATGCACGAATTGCGCAGCGACAGCGGCACCCACAGCAGCCAGGCCATCGCCGCGGCCATCGTGGCCCTGGGGCAGGGCCTGGATCTGGACGTCCTGGCCGAGGGCGTGGAGACCACCGAGCAATGGGATATCCTGCGCAAGCTGGGTTGCCAGCAATGCCAGGGCTTCCTGTTCAGCCCACCGTTGCCGCCGGAAGAGTTCGAAGGCTGGTATGCCGAACGGCAGCGGGCGCGCGCCTAGCGCGCTTACCGACGAATGTCACCATTCTGCAATCAAAAGCGCTCTAGAATCGGGTTTCCACTTTTCGTCTGTCCCCGAGGGTACCAGTATGAAGATCGTGGTTCGCCCCCTGCGCAAGTCCACCACCAGTGCCTGGCAGGTCTGTCTCGACAAACAGGCCATCACCTTTCTCAATGAAGCCGACGCCCGCAGCTACGTGGCAACGCTGGAGGCGCGTATCGCTGCGCCCCATCCGTTGCCGCTGCGTGAAACGACCCCGGCAATGGCCGCGCCGCTCTAGCCGTCAGCGCGCCTGACCGTTCGTCTCAGAGGTCGCCCTGGCACCGGCACTGGAGGTGCGGGCCAGGGCGACTGCTGATCTTGTTGCGCCAGACACTTGGCTATCGAAAATGTAACTTTTGCGGCCTCCACCCCATCCTACCCCTAGCCCCTGCCTCCGCCGGGACTCGCTGTCTGATGGATCTGGAACGCCCATGCTCGAACTCGCTGCTGCCTTCATCTGCTTCACCTCGCTGCTCACCTACCTCAACTACCGCTTCGTCGGCCTGCCGCCCACCATCGGCGTCATGGTCATCGCGCTGATCTTCTCGGTCGGCCTGCAGAGCCTGTCCTGGCTGGGCTTTCCCGGCCTCGAGCACCGCATCGGCGAACTGCTCGGGCAGATCGACTTCAACGACCTGCTGATGAACTGGATGCTCGGCTTCCTGCTGTTCGCCGGCGCCCTGCACGTCAATCTCAAAGACCTGCGCGACTACAAATGGGCCATCGGCGGCCTGGCCACCCTCGGCGTGATCATCTCCACGGTGTTGATCGGCTATCTCAGCCACCTGATCTTCGGCTGGCTGGGCTGGCACGTCGACCTGCTCTACTGCCTGATCTTCGGTGCCCTGATCTCTCCGACCGATCCCATCGCCGTGCTTGGCATCCTGCGCTCGGCCGGCGCGCCCAAGTCGCTGGAGACCACCATCGTCGGCGAGGCGCTGTTCAACGATGGCGTGGCCGTGGTGGTCTATTCGGTGCTGCTGGGGGTGATCCAGCTGGGCGAGACGCCCACGGTCAACGCCGCGCTCTGGCTGTTTCTCGAAGAGGCCGGCGGCGGCATCCTCTTCGGCCTGTTGATCGGCTTCATCTGCTACTGGCTGATGCTGAGCATCGAGCAGCATCAGATCGAGGTGATGCTGTCCCTGGCCCTGGTGATCGGCGGCTCGACGCTGGCCAGCCACCTGCACGTCTCGGGCCCCATCGCCATGGTGGTCGCAGGTCTGATCATCGGCAACCTGGGCCGTACCAAGGCGATGAACGACTTCACCCGGCGCTACCTGGACGGGTTCTGGGAGTTGATCGATGAGATCCTCAACGCCCTGCTGTTCGCCCTGATCGGCATGGAGCTGCTGGTGCTGCCCTTCAGCTGGGCCCACCTGGGCGCGGCACTGCTGGTGACCCTGGCGATCCTCTTCGCCCGCTGGATCAGCGTGGCACCGGTGGTGCTGCTCAGCCCGCACTGGCGCAACATGACCCGTGGCACGGCGCGCATCCTCACCTGGGGCGCCCTGCGTGGCGGCGTCTCCGTAGCCCTGGCGCTGAGTTTGCCCGCCGGGCCGGAGCGGGATCTGATCCTGGCTCTGACCTACATCGTGGTGCTGGTCTCCATCCTCGGCCAGGGCCTGACCATCGGCCGGGTGGTCAAGAGCGTCACCGGTGGCGCACCGGTCGTGCGCGACGAGCATCACTGAACCGGGAAACGAAGAACCCCGCCGTGGCGGGGTTCCTTGAGCAACAGCCGAGCGATCAGCGCGGCAAGTTGCGGCCGGAGAAGATCTCGCGCATCTCGTGCTTGAGACGCTGAGTGATCTGCTGGCGCTGTTCCGTCGAGAGGCTGCGGGAAGCATCACCGAACAGGTAGTTGTCCAGTTCGAATTCCTTGAGCAGCATCTTGGTGTGGAACAGGTTGTCCTGGTACACGTTCACGTCGGTCATCTGGTAGGCCGCGCGAGTGTCCTCGGACAGGTAGTTCTGGATCGAGTTGATCTCGTGGTCGATGAAGTGCTTGCGCCCTTCGATGTCGCGGGTGAAGCCGCGCACCCGGTAGTCCACGGTGACGATATCCGAGTCGAACTGGTGGATCAGGTAGTTCAGGGCCTTGAGCGGGGAGATCACGCCACAGGTGGAGACGTCGATGTCGACGCGGAAGGTGGCGATACCGTCGTCCGGATGGATCTCCGGATAGGTGTGCACCGTGATGTGGCTCTTGTCCAGGTGGCCGAGAATGGTCTCGCGCAGCGGACCGGGCGATTCCTCGATCTGGCTCTCGGTCGGCTCGACCGGTTGCTCGGAGATCAGGATGGTCACGCTGGCACCCTGGGGATCGTAATCCTGGCGGGCGATGTTGAGGATGTTGGCCCCGATGATATCGACCACGTCGGTCAGAATCTGGGTCAGACGCTCGGCGTCGTACTCTTCATCGATGTACTGGACATAGGCCTGTTGATCTTCCGACGTCTCGGCGTAGCAGATGTCGTAGATGTTGAAGCTCAAGGTCTTGGTCAGGTTGTTGAAACCATGAAGCCTGAGTTTGCTTTTCACGGTGGTAAAGCTCCCGTCGTGCGGTCTCTGACCGCGGTCCTGAGTGCCCGTCAGTTGCGGATTGCGCAAGCTGCGTAGGGCGGCGAACACCTCTTCGCGATGGCGATTGGCTGTACTTGTCGGGGGCTTGCCCCTTAAGAGCGGCGCATTATGCAGATCGGCAGCGGCTGGGGCCAGAGTCTGCCGGGCTCAGGTGATGAATTGATGTCGACGGGAAGGGATGACGCGGAGGGCGACGCCTGCACGGGCGTCGCCTGCAAGAGCATCAGGCGAGTTCGACGAGTTCGTAGCTGTGGGTGATCTCGACGCCGGCCCGACCGAGCATGATGGAGGCCGAGCAGTACTTCTCCGCCGACAGCTCGATGGCGCGCTTGACCTGGGCTTCCTTGAGACCGCGGCCCTTGACCACGAACTTCAGGTGAATGCGGGTGAACACCTTGGGCTCGGTCTCGGCACGATCCGCTTCGAGGAAAGCCTCGCAGCTCTCCACCGGCTGCCGCGCCTTGCGCAGGATGCTGACCACGTCGTAGCTGGCGCAGCCGCCCAGGCCGATCAGCACGGTTTCCATCGGCCGTACGCCGAGGTTGCGACCACCGCTTTCCGGCGGGCCGTCCATGACCACCACGTGACCGCTGCCGGATTCACCGAGGAACATGGCCTCGCCTGCCCACTGGATGCGCGCTTTCATCGCTTTCGTCCTACTTATATATGCAAATGGTGATCAGCTTAACATGCTGGATGGCGTAAACTGATGACCAGTGAAGGGCTATTCAGCTCGCATTTAAGCTGCGCATGTTCTTATCCGGTCTTTGAATTGGAACCGGCGCAGCCTATGCATGCACCGGTTCGGACATCGGTGCCCCCGACTCAGGTTAGCTTTCAACCTCAGGAATCAGCATGGCCGCTATCATCCCACCCGCGAAGTTACAGCACATCGACAAGCTGCTAGCGCACTGCTCGCGTCGCCGCTACACGGCAAAAACCACCATCATCTACGCTGGCGACAACAGCGAAAGCCTGTTCTTCATCCTCAAGGGTTCGGTGACCATCCTTATCGAAGACGATGAGGGCCGCGAAATGATCATCGCCTATCTCAATGCCGGGGACTTCTTCGGCGAGATGGGTCTGTTCTCCAAGGAAGGCAGCGAGCCCGAGCGCAGCGCCTGGGTCCGTGCCCGTACCGAGTGCGAAGTCGCCGAGATCAGTTACGGCCAGTTCCGCGAACTGAGCCAGCATGATCCGGACATGCTGTTCTCCCTCGGCCGCCAGATGGCCGAGCGCCTGCGCCAGACCACCCGCAAGGTCGGCGACCTGGCCTTCCTCGACGTCACCGGTCGCGTGGCGCGCACCCTGCTCGACCTGTGCAAGCAGCCGGACGCCATGACCCACCCGGATGGCATGCAGATCAAGATCACCCGTCAGGAGATCGGCCGCATCGTCGGTTGCTCCCGCGAGATGGTCGGCCGCGTGCTCAAGTCCCTGGAAGAACAGGGACTGGTCCACGTCAAGGGCAAGACCATGGTGGTGTTCGGCACCCGCTGAGCCCCGCCCGGTGCGCTCCTGCCAGCAGGCGGGGGCCACTGCCCCCGCCCTTCCAGCGCGTCAGATCTCGACCTTCCGCTGTACCTTCTCCACCCGCACCGTGGCTTTCTCCTCGACGGTCTTCTCGCCGTTCCCCTTGGCCTTGGGCTCACCCACGACGAAGTGGAATTCTTCGCCGTGCTTGACCGCGCCATAGAGCACCGCCTTCTCGATCAACTCGGTGCCGCGCAGATGCCGCAGCATCAGCGGATCGCAGCGCAGATCACGATAGAGCGCCAGGCACAGCAGCGCCATGACCACCACGAAAGGCAGCGAGACCACGATGGTCAGATTCTGCAGACCATTGAGGGCGGCGCCTGGATTGCCCGGGTCGCCGATGGCCAGCATGATCGCCGCCACCGCGCCGGTGAGGGCGCCCCAGAAGATCACCGTGCGTCGCGAGGGCTCGGTGGTACCGCGCTCGGACAGGGTACCCATCACCAGGGACGCGGCGTCGGCGCCGGACACGAAGAAGATCGCCACCAACACCATGACCAGTACCGAGGTCACCGAGACCCAGGGATAGCTGGCCAGCAGATCGTAGAGGGCGAAGTTGCTGTTCACCGCGCCATCGACCAGGGTGAAGGCGCCCAGGCGCATGGCGTCGATCGCCGCGCCACCGAAGATGACGAACCAGACCACGCTGACCAGACTCGGCACCAGCAATACCCCGGTGACGAACTGGCGGATGGTACGGCCGCGACTGATGCGGGCGATGAACATGCCGACGAAGGGTGTCCAGGAAATCCACCAGGCCCAGTAGAACACCGTCCAGCTCGACAGCCAGTTGCCCATGGCCTCGCCGCCGCTGGCGCTGGTGCGCGCCATCATCTCCGGCAGGAGGTCGATGTAGTCACCGATGGCGGTGGGCAACAGATTGAGCATCAGCAGGGTCGGGCCGACGACGAAGACGAACAGGGCCAGGGCCACCGCCAGCACCATGTTGGTGTTGGACAGCCACTGGATGCCCTTTTCCACGCCGGACACGGCAGAGATGACGAAGGCCACCGTCAGCACGGTGATGATGCCGATATACAGCATTTTTCCGGGTTGCTCGATCCAGCCGTTGTGTTCGAGTCCGCCAGCGATCTGCAGGGCGCCCAGGCCGAGGGAGGCGGCCGAGCCGAACAGGGTGGCGAAGATCGCCATCATGTCGATGACGCGGCCAAGGGGGCCGTTGGCGTGCTCGCCGATCAGCGGGCGAAAGGCCACCGAGATGAGCTGGCAGCGCCCGCGACGGTAGGTGCCATAGGCGATGGCCAAGCCGACCACGGCGTAGATGGCCCAGGGATGCAGCGTCCAGTGGAACAGCGTGGTAGCCATGGCCACCTGCAGGGCGGCACTGCTCTGTCCCGCGGCGCCGCCGGGCGGCGGGTTGAGATAGTGCGACAGCGGTTCGGCGACGCCAAAGAACATCAGGCCGATGCCCATGCCGGCGCTGAACATCATCGCCACCCAGGAAAGGGTGCGGAATTCCGGTTGTTCGTCGTCGCGCCCCAGGGGGATCCGCCCATAGCGACTGGCCGCCAGCCAGATGACGAAGACCACGAAGCCGGTGGAGGTGAGTACGAACAACCAACCGAAATGGGTGATCACCCAACCCTGGGCGGTCGAGGCGCTGCTGGCCAGACCGGCCTGGTTGACGAAGCCCCAGATCACGAAAGCCAAGGCGGCGATGCTGGTGACGCCGAAGACCACCCAGTCGGTGGTACCGGCGAGTCGGCGATCGCGCCGCGACTCCTCGGTCCGGGAGGGATCGGTGACGCTGATATCAAGTGTTTCGCTTTTTTCTTCCGTTGCCATGGTTCTTGCTTGCCCTGGTTATGGATGGCCTGGTGCGGCGGAGCCCCGGCGCACCTTGCGATGGCCGATCGACTCCTCGACCCACCACGGTTCAGCGGGTCGGAGGTCATTAACCGGGTTTAGGGGTCAGGAAACAAAGCCCCGCGTCGGCAGCGGGTACACGGAGGTCGTTCCCGCCGATTGGGGCGGGCGTGAGTCGACCTGGGTCACCTTGCAGATAAAAAAAGGCCTCGGTGGTCGCCACCGAGGCCTTGTTCAGGCGCCTGAACGGTTAGGCATCCATGAGCGGGAAGCGCCGGTCAGGAAAGAACAGCCGCTGCAGCTCCTGGCCCGGCTCGTCGGCACGCATGAAGGCTTCGCCCACCAGGAAGGCACGCACCTCGTTAATCTCCATCAGCTCCACGTCGGCGCGATTGAGAATGCCGCTCTCGGTGATCACCAGGCGATCCTGTGGGATGCGCGGCAATAGGTCCAGGGTCGTCTCGAGGCTGACCTCGAAGGTATGCAGGTTGCGATTGTTGACGCCTACCAGCGGGGTATCCAGCACCTTGAGCGCGCGCTCAAGCTCGGCGCCGTCATGGACCTCGACCAGCACGTCCAGGCCGACATCCTTGGCCGTGGCGGCCAGTTCGCCCATCAGGCCGTCGTCCAGCGCGGCGACGATCAAGAGGATGCAATCGGCGCCGATGGCCCGGGCTTCCACCACCTGGATGGGATCGATGAGGAAGTCCTTGCGGATCACCGGCAACTGGCAGGCGGCGCGCGCTTGCTGCAGATAGGCGTTGCCGCCCTGGAAGAAGTCCACGTCGGTGAGCACGCTCAGGCAGGTGGCTCCGCCCAGGGCGTAGCTGTGGGCGATCTCCGCCGGCACGAAGTGCTCGCGGATCACCCCCTTGCTCGGCGAAGCCTTCTTCACCTCGGCGATGATCGCCGCCTCCTTGCGCGCCACCTGGGCCTGCAGGGCGCGGGCGAAGCCGCGCGGGGCGTCGGCGGCACGGGTCTGGGCCTCGAGTTCGGCCAGGCTGGTACGCGCCTTGAGCTCGGCGATCTCCTCGGCCTTGCGGGCCAGGATCTTCTGCAACACGGTTGGCACACTCACGGGCGACCCTCCTCGCGATAGACGGATGTGAAATGGGCGAGCTCGTCCAGCTTTTCCCGGGCCAGGCCGCTGTAGAGCGCGTCGTGGGCCAAGAGTACCCCTTCGTGCAGGCTGTGGGCGAGATCCGCGGCGTAGAGCGCCGCGCCGGCGTTGAGCACGATCATGTCGGCGGCCTTTTGCCCGGCTTCGGTCTTGCGCCGGCCGAGGGCGTCGCGGATCAGCGCCAGGGAGGCCTCGGGACCGTCCACGGTCAGGCCGACCAGGGTCTGGCTCTTGATCCCCAGATCCTCCGGCAGCACCTGGTATTCGCTGATGCTGCCGTCCTTGAGTTCGGCCACCTGGGTCGCCGCGGCCAGGCTGAATTCGTCCAGGCCGTCGCGGGAATGCACCACCAGCACATGGTGACTGCCCAGGCGCTGCAGCACCTCGGCCAGGGGTCGGCAGAGGGCGGCGCTGAACACCCCGACCACCTGGTGACGGACACCGGCCGGATTGGTCAGCGGCCCGAGCATATTGAACAGGGTACGCAGCCCCAGGGAACGGCGCGGCCCGGCGGCATGGCGCATGGCGCTGTGGTGCGACTGGGCGAACATGAAGCCGACGCCTACCTGTTCGACGCAGCGGGCGATCTGCGCCGGAGTCAGCTCCAGGTAGATACCGGCGGCCTCCAGCAGATCGGCGCTGCCGCTCTTGCCGGACACCGCGCGATTGCCGTGCTTGGCGACCTTGCCGCCCGCCGCCGCTACCACGAACACCGAGGCCGAGGAGACATTGAAGATGTTGGCGCCGTCGCCGCCGGTGCCCACCACGTCGACCACGTGGTCGAGGCTCGGCAGCACCACCGGGGTCGCCAGTTCGCGCATCACGCTGACCGCGCCACAGATCTCGTCGATGGTCTCGCTCTTGATGCGCATGCCCATGAGGAAGGCACCGATCTGCGCCTCGTCGGCGCCACCGGTCATGATCTGGCGCATCACCGCCTGCATCTCGGCCACATTGAGGTCGAGTTGGCCACTGATGCGATTCAAGGCCTGCTTGATGTCCATCTAGCGGCGTCCTCCCTGCTGCTGGAGAAAGTTGGCCAAGAGGTCATGGCCATGTTCGGTGAGGATGGACTCGGGATGGAATTGCACCCCTTCGATCATGAATTCGCGGTGCCGCAGCCCCATGATCTCGTCCAGGCTGCCGTCTGGATGCTGGGTCCAGGCGGTGATCTCCAGACAGTCGGGCAGGGTCTCGCGCTTGACCACCAGCGAGTGGTAGCGGGTCACGGTGAAGGGATTGGGCAGGCCGGCGAAGACGCCTTCGCCGTTGTGGTAGACCGGGCTGGTCTTGCCGTGCATCGGCTCGCGCGCCCGCACCACCTCGCCGCCAAAGGCCTGGCCCAGGCTCTGGTGACCCAGGCAGACGCCCAGCACCGGCAGCTTGCCGGCGAAGCGCTCCAGGGTGGCCAGGGAGATGCCCGCCTCGTTGGGCGTGCAGGGACCGGGGGAGACGACGATGCGCTCCGGCGCCAGGTCTTCGAGCGCCTCGACCGGGAGCTCGTCGTTGCGCACCACCTTGACCTCGGCGCCCAGCTCGCCCAGGTACTGCACCAGGTTGTAGGTGAAGGAATCGTAGTTATCCAGCATCAGCAACATGGCAGGCTCCTCAGACGGACTGTTCGGCAAGGGTGACGGCGCGGAACATGGCGCGACGCTTGTTGAGGGTCTCTTCCCACTCCAGCGCCGGCACCGAGTCGGCGACGATTCCCGCCCCGGCCTGCACGTGCAACTCGCCGTCCTTGATCACCGCGGTGCGGATGGCGATGGCGGTGTCCATGTTGCCGTTCCAGGCCAGGTAGCCCACGGCGCCGCCGTAGATGCCGCGCTTGACCGGCTCCAGTTCGTCGATGATCTCCATGGCGCGGATCTTCGGCGCACCGGACAGGGTGCCGGCCGGCAGGATGGCGCGCAGGGCGTCCATGGCGCTCAGTTGGGGCTTGAGCCGGCCGGTGACGTTGCTGACGATGTGCATCACGTTGGAATAGCGCTCGATGACCATCTTTTCGGTCAGGGTCACGCTGCCGGTGGTGGAGACCCGGCCCACGTCGTTGCGCCCCAGGTCGATCAGCATCAGGTGCTCGGCCAGCTCCTTGGCGTCGGCCAGCAGATCACGCTCCAAAGCCAGATCGGCTTCCTCAGTGGCGCCGCGCGGACGGGTCCCGGCGATGGGCCTCACGGTGATCTCGCCGTCCTCCACCCGCACCAGTACCTCGGGCGAACTGCCCACCACGTGGAAGTCACCGAAGTTGAAGAAATACATGTAGGGCGTGGGGTTGAAGCAGCGCAGCGCTCGATAGAGATCGATGGGCGCCGCCTGGAAGGCGATGGACATGCGCTGCGAAGGCACCACCTGCATGCAGTCGCCGGCCAGGATGTAGTCCTTGATGCGCTGCACCGCGCCTTCGAAATCCTCGCGACTGAAGCTGGAACGAAAGCTCGGCTCTGGTCCGGTCGGGGCGGCGAGATCCAGGCCACGACGCGGCACGATGGGCTGGCGCAGGCGGTCGAGGATGTCGGCCAGGCGCGCCTGGGCGGCGTCGAAGGCCTCGGCTTCGTCTGGATCGGCCAGCACGATAGCGTGGATCTTGCCGGCCAGGTTGTCGAACACCACCACGGCATCGGACACCATCAGCAGGATGTCGGGCGTACCCAGCGGATCGGGATTGGGGCAGGCCGCCAGGCGGCGTTCTACGTAGCGCACGCTGTCGTAGCCGAAGTAGCCCACCAGCCCACCATTGAAGCGGGGCAGACCATCCAGGGTCGGCACGCGATAGCGCGCCTTGAAGGCTTCGACGAAGGCCAGGGGATCGTCGCAGTGCTCGATCACCTCGACCTGGCGACCAGCATCGCTGACCACCACGCGATGACCATGAACGCGCAGTACACGGCTGCACGGCAGGCCGATGATGGAGTAACGCCCCCATTTCTCGCCGCCCTGCACCGATTCCAGCAGATAGGAATTGGGGCCGTCGGCCAGCTTCAGGTAGATGGACAGGGGGGTGTCGAAGTCGGCCAGGGTTTCGAAGGCCAGGGGAATGCGGTTATAGCCTTGAGCGGCCAGGCGCAGAAAGTCGTCGCGGGTCATGATCAGCCTCGTGGCGAGGAAAACGAAAGGTCGGGTGCACAGCGCGCCGGTCAGATACCGGCCAGGACGAAATCAGGCGCGCCAGCGCCAACGGGCCAGGGCCTTGATGACTTTCATCCATGCTCGCGAGGAGCCTGTGCGGGTGACCACCACGATGCGATCTCTTGCTCTTGAGGCGGGGGTTGAAGGGCCACGTTAGCCTAGCCGGCGCGGCATGGCAACCGGCCGGCCACCTCGGCGTGCTAGATGAACAGCTCGCGCAGATCGTCGACCACCAGATCCGGCTGCTCGCTGGCGATGGGCTCGCCATGGTTGTAGCCATAGCTCAGGGCCACGCAACGCACCCCGGCGGCACGGGCGGCACGGATGTCATTGCGCGAATCACCGATGAACAGGGCCTGACCGGCCACCACGCCTGCCTGCCGCATGACCCACAGCAAGCCCGCCGGATCGGGCTTCTGCTGCGGTAGGGTATCGCCGCCGACGATCCAGTCGAAGTCGCCCAGGCCCATGTCGGCCAGCAGCGGCGCGACGAATCGCTCCGGCTTGTTGGTGATCACCGCCAGGCGCACGCCCAGGGTGCGCAGCAGCGCCAGGCTGTCCAGCACGCCGGGATAGACGCGGGTCAGGGCGTGGCTGCCGCCATAGAGCGCCATGAACAGGGCCAGCGCGCTATCGGCAGCGGCATCGTCCACGGCGTCGTGCTGCATGTCATCGGCCAGGGCGCGACGCACCAGCACCCGGGCGCCATTGCCGATCCACAGCCGCACCTTGTCCAGCCCCGCCGGCGCGCGGCCCAGGCGTTCGAGCATGGCGTCCACCGCGGCGGCCAGGTCCGGCGCCGAGTCCAGCAGGGTGCCGTCGAGGTCGAACATCACCAGGGCGGGCGGATGCCCGCCACCGAGCCGCACCAGGGCGCTCATACCGAACGGGCCTTGGCCAGCTCGGCGCGCATCGCCTGGATCACCGCACCGTAGTCAGGCTGGCCGAAGATGGCCGAGCCGGCAACAAAGGTGTCGGCCCCGGCGCGAGCGATCTCGCCGATGTTCTTGACGTTGACCCCACCATCGATCTCCAGGCGGATCGGCCGGCCGGAGGCGTCGATCAGGGCGCGGGCCTCGCGCAGCTTGTCGAGGGTGCCGGGAATGAATTTCTGGCCGCCGAAGCCGGGGTTGACGCTCATCAGCAGCACCATGTCGATCTTGTCCATGACGTACTTGAGCACGTCCAGCGAGGTAGCCGGGTTGAACACCAGGCCGGCGCGGCAACCGCCATCCTTGATCAGCTGCAGCGAGCGATCGATGTGCTCGGAGGCCTCGGGATGGAAGGTGATGTCGGTGGCGCCGGCCTCGATGAAGTCGCCGATGATGCGATCCACCGGTTTGACCATCAGGTGCACGTCGATGGGCGCGGTCACCCCGTAGTTGCGCAGCGCCTTGCAGACCATGGGACCGATAGTGAGATTGGGCACATAGTGGTTGTCCATCACGTCGAAATGGACCATGTCGGCACCGGCGGCGAGGACCTTGTCGACTTCCTCGCCCAGTCGGGCGAAATCGGCGGACAGGATCGAGGGGGCGATGGCGAAGGGTTGCATGGGATAGCCTCGGCGAAGGTTGAGGGGCGGCATTGTAACGGAGATCCGTCTGCGGCTCGGGCGTTCCCGCTGCCCCGACGGGGCGAACGGCGGTAGGCTCGCCAGGGTCAACCATCCCCTTGTTGAGGATTCCCGTCGATGTCGTCACCTGCCCTGCTGCCACTTTGCCTCCTCCTGCTCGGCCTTGCCGCCCCGGTGCTTGCCGAAGAGGCTCCCAGCCCGGCGCCGGAACCGCCTGCGGCTCCTACAGCCCCGGCGCCAGCGCTGACGCGCAGCCAGGAGCAGCAGCAGGCGCTCATGCGGCAGCTGCCCGCCGAGCAGCAGAAGACCCTGCAGGCCGGCGACGAGTCCTTTCTCGCCCTGCTGTTGCCCGCTACCCGCGCCAAGGCCGCCGGCACGGTGGTGCTGGTGCCGGGCGACGGCGAATCGGCCGACTGGCCCAACGTGATAGCCCCCGTGCGCCAGGAACTACCCACCTACGGCTGGCAGACCATAAGCCTCAGCCTGCCCGATCCCTATGACCCCGTGGTGGCGATCGAGCGGGATACCGCACCGGCGGATACCGATGCCCAGGCCAACAGCGAGCAGGCGGCACCGCCGGTCACCGGCGGCAGCGGCACGGCGCCCGCCGCCCCGACCCAGGCCGAAGCCGGCAGCGGCGAACCAGCCCAGGCGGCGGTCGCGCCGGTCGATCCCGAAGCCGCGGCCAATGCCCAGGCCACCCGGGTGCTGGCGCGCATCGCCGCTGGCATCGACCTGGCGCTGCAACAGGGCGCCAATCCCATCGTGCTGGTCGGCCACGGCACCGGCGCCTACTGGGCGGCGCGCTATCTCGCCGAAAAGGAGCCAGCCGAGATCAAGCAACTGGTGCTCATCGATGGTCGCGAGCCCGAGGGGCTGCCGCCGCGGCTGGACGCCACTATGGGCAAGACCGACCTGCAGATCGCCGATTTGGTGCACGCACCCGGACCGGCCGCCCAGCGGCGCAAGACGCGCGCAGCGCAAAAGGCTAACAAGGGCTATCGGCAGATCGAATTGCCGGTCATCCCGGGCGACCGGGCCGCGGAGCAGGAACAGACCGTCCGCCGCCTGCGCGCCTGGCTGGATCGACTACCGCCAGCCGCTAGCGAAAGCCCCGCCGCTTCTTGATCACCTGGTAGGCAGCGTGCAACTCGGCGGTACGCTGGGCAGCGGCATAGACCGCCGACTGGCCCGCTCCGGCACCGGCCTTCTTGTCGGGATGGTGACGCGAGAGCAATCGGCGATAGGCCTGCTTGACCGTGGCCGCGTCGGCATCGTCGGTGACGCCGAGCAATTGCAGGGCCTTGCGGTATTTCTCTTCGTTGCTGGGCTGCCGCGGCGCCGCCTGTACGGGCGGCTGCAGGGCCAGCACCTGGGCTTCGGCCAGCCCCATTGCCTGCCCCCAGCCCAGGATTTCATCGCGATCACCGGGGCGTACGCTGCCGCTGATCCAGACCATGCGCCAGCAGGCGCGCAGAATCAGCTCACTGCGCTCGCTGAGTCGTTGCAGGTCTGCCGCTGACGGCAGGGTGCCACCCTTGCCCTGCTCGAAGGCGGCGATGGCTTTCTTGCGGTCGTCCGCCCCCAGCCCCAGCCGTTCGATCTCGCCTTCGGCCTGGCGGATATGGGCGGTGAGTACCCGGCCACCACGCTTGGCCAGCCGACCGAGCATCTGGAATTGCGCCTGGTGCTCGAAGCGGCCAGGGCGTCCCTGCCAGCGTGCCTTCCAGCCCGCCAGGGAGGTCAGCCCCAGCTGGCGCTCGCCGGCATGGGCGAGCAACGCCACCAGCAGGGCGCCGGGAATACTGGCCACCGCCCAACCGGCCAGGAAACCCAGCAGCGTCAGCGGCCAGAACCAGAGCTTCAAGAATCCATCCCGAACAGTTGCTCCGCCTCGGCCAAGCGTTCCAGGGTGCCTACGTCCACCCAGCGTCCCGCCAACCGCTGGCCCGAGACCTGCCCGGCGACAATGGCCGGTCGCAGCACATCGACCAGCTTGAAGGCTCCTGCCGTGCATTCGGAGAAGAGCTGCGGGTGCAGCACGGCGATGCCGCTGTAGGTGAGCTTTTCCGAGGCCTCCAGGGTGATCTGCCCATCCACCAGGCCGAAATCGCCGCTGGGGTGATGAACGGGATTGTCGACCAGCACCAGGTGCGCCAGGCAGCCGGCGGGCAGTGCCAGGGCCGCGAAATCGACATCGGTGCGGATGTCGCCATTGATCAGCATGAAGGGTTCACTACCCAGCAGTGGCAGCGCCCGAAAGATACCGCCCCCGGTCTCCAGCGGCTCACCTTCGGCGGAAAAGCGAATGGAGACACCCAAGCGACTGCCGTCGCCCAGGACGGCTTCCAACTGGTCGCCCAGCCAGGCGTGGTTGATCACCAAGTCGGTGATACCGGCGGCGGCCAGCGCCTGGATATGGTGCTCGATGAGCGGGCGACCGTTCACTTCGATCAGCGGCTTGGGGCGCGTCAGTGTCAACGGTCGCATCCGCTCGCCCTTGCCCGCCGCCAGGATCATGGCCTTCACGGATGGGCTCGCTCGGCGTGCAACTCGTCCAGCAAGGCGCCCAGGTCCGCCAACTCGGGTCGCCGTGCGACCACGGTCCGGATGTAGGCGAGAAAGCGCGGGCTATCGGCGACGTAGCGCGGCTTGCCATCGCGATGCCAGATGCGGGCGAAGATGCCCAGCACCTTGAGATGACGCTGCACGCCCATCAGGTCCGAGGCCCGCTGGAAGTCGGCAAACTCGGCCTGCACCGGTATGCCGGCGGCGCGCGCCTGTTCCCAGTAGCCCAGCAGCCAGCGCTGTACCAGCGGCTCCGGCCAGCTGAGGAAGGCATCCTTGAACAGGCTGGTGATGTCATAGGTGACCGGCCCGATGACCGCGTCCTGGAAGTCCAGCACGCCAGGGTTGGGCGTGCTGAGCATCAGGTTGCGTGGCATGAAGTCCCGGTGGACCAGCACCTGGGGCTGCGCCAGGGCACTGTCGATCAGCAGCCGGCAGACGGCCTGCCAGCGTTCGAGCTGGCTGGCACTGAAGGCCGTGTCCAGTTCACGCCCGACATACCACTCCGGAAACAGCCCCAGTTCGCGGGCGAGCAGAGCCTCATCGTAGAGCGGTAGGCTGCCGTTCGTCGGCTGCTTGCCCTGGAAAGCCAGCAGGGCATCGATGGCCGCCTGGAAATAATCGTCGGCATTGGCCGCGTTGATCACCTCCAGGTAGGTCAGGGTGCCGAGGTCGCTCAGCAACAGGAATCCCCGCTCCAGATCCTGGGCCAGGATGCGTGGCACATGGACCCCGGCTTCCGCCAGCAGCCCGGCCACCCGGACGAACGGACGGCAGTCCTCCTGCGGCGGCGGCGCATCCATCACGATCAGGCTGCGGCCCTCGCCCGCCCAGCGGAAATAACGGCGAAAGCTGGCATCGCTGCTGGCCGCGGTCAGGCTGCCCGTGGGCACCTCGCCCCAGGCCTGCTCCCGGAAAATTTCCGGTAGAACGGTGGTCAGCCAGTCTTCTATCTGGTTTAAGCGAACATCTTCAGTCATTTGCAGCGGATCCCTCGGCCCTAGCCGATGCGCAGGTCATGTTTTATTATCCGCTATCTTTTTGAGCCCATCGAGAGGCCGCGGCCCCTTAATGGCCGGCGTGCAGGACGACTTTAAGGATGGCCGTGAAAACCCCCGCGTTTCGCAGAAAATTTCCCCTCTTGGTAACCGGCAGCCTGCTCGCCATGCAGCCCGTCACCGCCCTTGTCGCCGCCCCCGCCGAGCAGTTCAGCTGTAGCGCCGGAGCCGGCGGTGGCTGGTCGTGCAACACCCAGGCACCCGCCGCCGCCATCCCGCCCCGGCCCAGCAAGGGCGAAACCCAGGGCATCGCCGCCGAGCCGGCCGCGCGCCAGGGCGACGCCGCCGTGCTGGTCACCGAGAGCAAGGGTCGTGCCCTCAAGTCCCGCAGCGCCGACTACAGCCACCTGGACTGGGTCCCGCGCGAGCAACTGACCCCGGCCCAGTTGGCCGAGACCGGTCCCTACTGCAGCGGCGCCTATGTCGAGCCGCAGCGCCCGGGCATGTACGACGACACCCCGACCGCCAAGGCCCCGACCTACGTTTCCGCCAAGGCCTCGCGCTACGAGCAGGAGCAGCAGGTCGCCACCCTGGCCGGTGACGTGGTGCTGCGCCAGGGCGGCATGCAGGTGGAATCCCAGGAAGCCAACCTGCACCAGCTGGAAAATCGCGGCGAGCTCAAGGGCAACGTCAAATTCCGCGACAACGGCCTGTTGATGGTCGGCGACAAGGCCGATCTGCAGCTGGACAACGGCCAGGTCCAGGTCGACAACGCCGAATTCGTTATGCACCAGAGCCGTGCCCGCGGCAGCGCGCTCTATGCCAAACGCGGCGACGACGCCATCATCCGCCTCAAGGATGGCACCTACACCACCTGCGAACCGGGCAGCAACGCCTGGCAGGTCAAGGGCAACACCGTCACCCTGAACCCAGCCACCGGCCTGGGTTACGCGACCAACGCCACGCTGCGGGTCAAGGACATTCCGGTCCTCTATACGCCCTTCATCTACTTCCCGATCGACGACCGTCGCCAGTCCGGTTTCCTGGCGCCTTCGATCAGCACCTCCAGCGACACCGGCTTCGCGATCACCACGCCCTACTACTTCAACTTGGCGCCCAACTACGACGCCACCCTCTATCCGCGCTACATGGCCAAGCACGGCCTGCAGACCGAGGGCGACTTCCGCTACCTGACCCGCAGCAGCGAAGGCGAGGTCTACGGCTCCTACCTCAAGGACACCGATCCGGAGCACGAAGGCGAACCGGAAGCCACCGACAGCCGCTGGCTGTACGGCTGGAAGAACCGCAGCGGCCTGGATTCGCGCCTGATGGCCGAGGTGGACTACACCCGCATCAGCGATCCCTATTACTTCCAGGACCTGGACACCGACCTCGGCATCAACAAGCCGACCTACGTCAACCAGCAGGGTCGCCTGACCTACCGTGGCGACACCTTCGTCGCCGGCCTCAACGCCCAGGCCTACCAGCTGGCTACCGTCTCCGACGTGACGCCCTACAACCGCCTGCCGCAGCTGACCCTGAGCGGTGCCCTGCCCTACAACCCGGGCGGTCTGGACTTCACCTACGACACCGAGGCGGTGCGCTTCACCCGCAGCTTCGACGACAACACCTACTTCGACCTGGACGACAACGGCAATCGCACCAACGTGCGCAACCGTCCCGACGTCAACCTCTTCGGCCTGACCCGCGCCGAAGGCAATCGCTACCACGTCGAGCCGGGCATCGCCCGCCCGATGACCGCGTCCTGGGGCTTCCTGACGCCGTCACTGCGCTATGCCTATACCCGCTACGACCTGGACCTGGACAGCACCGGCCAGAACGACCTGAACTCGCCGCTGGTCGGCGGTAGTCGTCGCGCCTCGGCGGGTTCCAGCGTGACCAGCTTCAACGACAGCCCGACCCGCTCGGTGCCGATCTTCAGCCTCGACAGCGGCCTCTATTTTGACCGCACCTCGAATCTGTTCGGCGAAGGTGGCAAGCAGACCTTCGAACCCCGCGCCAAGTACCTCTACGTACCCAATCGCGACCAGGACGATCTGCCGGTGTTCGATACCGGCGAATACACCTTCAGCTACAGCTCGCTGTGGCGCGACAACCGCTTCACCGGTCGCGACCGCATCGGCGATGCCAACCAGCTGGCCCTGGGTGCCACCAGCCGCTTCATCGAGCCCAATGGCTTCGAGCGCGCCAACGTGAGCTTCGGTCAGCTGTTCTACTTCCGTGATCGTGAAGTGCAGCTGCCCGGCCTGACCAAGGACGACCTGGCCTACGCCCGCAGCCTGGGGCAGAACATCGACAATCCCCAGGCCACCACCTCGCGCTCGCCCTATGCCCTGGCCGGCATGTATCGCTTCAACCGCGACTGGCGCGTGAACGGCGAATTCAACTGGGATCCGACCCTGCACCAGACCGACTCCGGCAGCGTCATGTTCCACTATCAGCCGGAAGCCGAGCCGGGCAAGATCCTCAACGTCGGCTACCGCTATCGTGACAACGTCCGGGTGTTCGATCCAAACTTCGGCCGCTTCACCTACAACAGCGACGACTACAAGGTCGACCAGCACGACATCTCCTTCATCTGGCCGATCGTGCCCCAGTGGTCCGCCATCGCCCGCTGGCAGTTCGACTACAACAAGAGCCGTACCCTGGAAGCCTTCGGTGGCTTCGAGTACGACAACTGCTGCTGGAAGCTGCGCCTGATCAGCCGCTACTGGCTCAAGAGCGAAGACGACGTCTTCTACACCGCCCAGAGCTCCGAAGCCGATCGCGGGATCTTCCTGCAGATCGTGCTCAAGGGACTCGGCAACGTCTTCGGCGGCAAGACCGAAGGCTTCCTGGACAGAGGCATTCAAGGCTATCGTGAACGTGAAGACCAAGCTATGTAACGCCCTGCGCCCGCTCGCCCTGGGCGCGGCGCTCGCTCTCTCCCCTCTGGCTCAGGCTGCCGTGGTTCCGCTGGACAAGGTCGTGGCCATCGTCGACAACGACGTGGTCATGCAGAGCCAGCTCGATCAACGTCTCAATGAGGTCAAGCAGAACATCACCCGCCGGGGCGCCTCGGCGCCGCCGGAAAGCGAACTGCGTCAGCAGGTGCTCGAACGGCTGATCCTGGAAGACATCCAGATGCAGCTGGCTGGCCGCATGGGCGTGAAGATCTCCGACGAGGAGCTCAACCAGGCCGTCGCCACCATCGCCCAGCGCAATGGCCTGAGCGTGGCCGAATTCCGCCAGGCCCTGGCCCGCGACGGCCTCTCCTACGATGCCGCTCGGGAGCAGGTCCGGCGCGAGATGATGATCAGCCGGGTGCGCCAGCGTCAGGTCGGCCAACGCGTGCAGGTCACCCAGCAGGAGGTGCAGAATTTCCTCGCCTCGGACCTGGGCAAGCTGCAGCTGTCCGAAGAGTATCGGCTGGCCAACATCCTGATCCCGGTGGCGGACAATGCCGGCACCGCCGGTCTCGACGCCGCCGCACGCCAGGCCCAGGACACCTACAACCAGCTGCGTCAGGGCGCCGACTTCAACCAGTTGGCCATCGCCCGCTCGGCCGGCGACAACGCCCTCGACGGTGGCGAGATCGGCTGGCGCAAGGCCGCCCAGCTGCCCCCGCCCTTCGACCGCCTGATCGGCAGCGTCGGCGTCGGCGGCATCACCCAGCCCGTGCGCGTGCCCGGCGGCTTCGTGATCCTCAAGGTGGAAGAGAAGCGTGGTGGCGAGGCCAGCATCGTCGACGAGGTGCATGTCCGGCACATCCTGCTCAAGCCCAATGCCGTACGCAGCGACGCCGAGACCCAGCGGCTGGCCGCGCGCCTGCGCGAGCGCATCCAGAATGGCGAGAGCTTCGCCACCCTGGCCAAGAGCTTCTCGGAAGATCCGGGCTCAGCGCTCAATGGCGGCGACCTGGGCTGGATCAATCCGGAATCCCTGGTGCCGGAATTCCGCGAAGTGATGAACAGCTCGCCGGTCAACCAGCTGTCGCAGCCGTTCCATACGCCGTTCGGCTGGCACATCCTGGAAGTCCTGGGGCGTCGGGCCACCGACAACACCCAGCAGGCGCGCGAGCAGCAGGCCTTGAATCTCCTGCGCAATCGCAAGTACGACCAGGAGCTGCAGACCTGGTTGCGCCAGATCCGCGACGAAGCCTACGTCGAGATCAAGCAGTAACCCCAAGGCCGCAGGCATCCCCTGCGGCCTTCTTGTTTCCGGAGCCCGCCATGGCCCTGCGCTTCGCCCTCACCCCCGGTGAACCCGCCGGCATCGGTCCCGACCTCTGCCTGCTGCTGGCGCGCGCCGCCCAGCCCCACGCCCTGATCGCCATCGCCAGCCGCGACCTGCTGGCCGCCCGCGCGGTGGAACTGGGGCTCGCCATCGACCTCATCGCGGTAGACCCCACGGCCTGGCCCGACCGCCCGGCGCCGGCTGGTGCCCTCTATGTCTGGGACACTCCGCTGGGCGCGCCGGTGGTGACCGGGCAGCTGGATACCGCCAATGCCGCCTACGTCCTGGAGACCCTGACCCGCGCCGGCCAGGGCTGTCTCGACGGCATCTTCGCCGGGATGATCACCGCGCCGGTGCACAAGGGCGTGATCAATGACGGCGGCGTGGCCTTTTCCGGCCACACCGAATTCCTCGCCGAGCTGACCGACACCCCCCAGGTGGTGATGCTGCTGGCGACCGCCGGCCTGAGGGTGGCCCTGGTCACCACCCACCTGCCGCTGCGCGAGGTGGCAGATGCCATCGATCGCCAGACGCTGCTGGACGTGACCCGCATCCTGCATGGCGATCTGCAGCGCTATTTCGGCGTCGCCCGGCCACGGATCCTGGTCTGTGGCCTCAATCCCCATGCCGGCGAGGGCGGTCATCTGGGCCGCGAAGAGCTCGAGATCATCGAGCCGGCGCTAGACAGCCTGCGCGCCGAAGGCCTCGACCTGGTCGGGCCGCTGCCCGCCGACACCCTCTTCACCCCCAAGCACCTCCAGCACTGCGACGCGGTCCTGGCCATGTACCACGACCAGGGCCTGCCGGTGCTCAAGCACAAGGGCTTCGGCGCCGCGGTCAACGTGACTCTGGGTCTGCCGATCATCCGTACCTCGGTCGACCACGGCACCGCCCTCGACCTGGCCGGCAGCGGTCACATCGACACCGGCAGTCTGAAGGTGGCTCTCGACACCGCCTACAGCATGGCGGCCCATCGCCGCTCGGTGACTTAAGAGGCTATTCATAACCTCGCGAGCTAGAGACATACAAGGCCTGGGCGGCCCCGCAAAAAGCCCTGAGGAAGCGGATCGGGCTCGCGGGCGAGTTTACGAATGGTAAATGAGCATTTCCGACGGGGCCGCCTAGGTGGCGCTGGCCTTCCAGGGTCTTTTCAACGCAGTTTGGCCGACGCGTAGCAGGTTATGAACAGCCTCTGAGCGCTCCGGTGACGGTCAAGGGTCTGCTAAACTGGCGGGTCTTTGCCGTCTTGAAATCGCAGGCCCGCTGCCTGCGCCGGAGCACCTGATGACCGAGCTCTACCAACACCGCGCCCGCAAGAGGTTCGGCCAGAACTTCCTGCACGACGCCGGGGTGATCCATCGCATCCTTCGCGCCATCCACGGGCGACCCGGCGAGCGACTGCTGGAGATCGGCCCGGGCCAGGGTGCCCTCACCGAAGGGCTGCTCGGCAGCGGCGCCCGGCTCGATGTCATCGAGCTGGACCAGGACCTGATTCCCCTGCTCAGACTCAAGTTCGGCCTCAATCCGCTGTTCACCCTGCACCAGGGTGACGCCATGAAGTACGACCTCTCCAGCATCGCCGCGGGTGATCGTCTGCGGGTGGTGGGCAATCTGCCCTACAACATCTCCACGCCGCTGATCTTCCACCTGCTCAGCTTCGCCGACATCATCGCCGACATGCACTTCATGCTGCAGAAGGAAGTGGTGGAACGTCTGGCCGCGGTGCCCGGCAATGGCGACTGGGGCCGGCTGTCGATCATGGTGCAGTATCACTGCCGCGTGGAGCACCTGTTCAACGTCGGTCCGGGCGCCTTCAATCCGCCACCCAAGGTGGATTCGGCCATCGTCCGCCTGGTGCCCCATACCGAGCGCCCCCACGTGGCCCGTGACCCGGTCCTGCTCGAACGCGTCGTCCGCGAGGCCTTCGGCCAGCGCCGCAAGACCCTCAGGAACACCCTCAAGGGCACCCTGGACAGCGCCGCCATCGAAGCCGCCGACGTCGATCCCGGGCTACGTCCCGAGCAGCTGGACCTGGCCGCCTATGTGCGCCTGGCCAACCAGTTGGCGTCCAGCTGAAGCCTTTCCACCCGTATCCGCAGAGAATCCTTTCGTGACCGAGCCCGATCCGCGCTACCTCATCACCGTGCAGGTCACCACCCGCTACCTGCCCGAACAATCCAGCGCCAGCCAGGAGCGCTACGCCTTCGCCTACGACGTACGTATCCGCAACGATGGCAGCCTGCCGGCGCAACTGCTCAGCCGGCACTGGATCATCACCGACGGCAACGGCGAGGTGCAGGAAGTGCGCGGACCGGGCGTGGTGGGTGAGCAGCCGCTGATCGCGCCGGGTGAGACCCACAGCTACTCCAGCGGCACCCTGATGCCCACCCAGGTGGGCAGCATGAGGGGCAGTTACCAGATGGTCGCCAGCGATGGCCACCTCTTCGACGCTGCCATCCCTACCTTCCGCCTGGCCGTACCGGGCTCGCTACACTAGGACTGCCGATGACGCTGTACGCCGTTGGTGACCTGCAAGGTTGCCTCGACCCGCTCAAATGCCTCCTCGACGAGGTCCGCTTCGATCCCGCGCAGGACCGCCTCTGGCTGGTAGGTGATCTGGTCAACCGCGGACCTCAGTCGTTGGAAACCCTGAGATACCTGTACGCGATACGCGATTCGGTGGTCAGCGTCTTGGGCAACCACGACCTGCACCTGCTGGCGGTGGCCCTTGGCGGCGCCAGGCTGAAAAAGCAGGACACCCTGAGCGACATCCTCGCCGCTCCCGATCGCGACGAACTGCTGAGCTGGCTGCGCCACCTGCCGCTGATCCAGCACGATGCCGAACGCAACTGCGTGCTGGTCCACGCCGGCCTGCCACCGCAATGGACGCTGACCCAGGCCAAGAGCCTGGCCGGCGAAGTGGAGGCCGTGCTGCGCGATGATGAGGCCCATGTGCCCTTTCTCGAGCAGATGTATGGCAATGAGCCGGCGCTCTGGCAAGATGATCTCCAGGGCCAGGAGCGCCTGCGCCTGATCACCAACTACCTGACGCGCATGAGATTCTGCAGTCCGGAAGGTCGGCTGGAATTCAAGAGCAAGGAAGGCCTGGACAGTGCGCCGGCCGGCTTCGCCCCCTGGTTCAGCCACGAGCATCGGCTGACCCGCGACGTGCGCATCCTGTTCGGCCACTGGGCCGCGCTCAAGGGTCGCTGCGCAGCGCCCAATGTCGAGGCCCTCGACAGCGGCTGCGTCTGGGGCGGCGACATGACCCTGCTCGACGTCGACGGCAACCGCCGTCATCTCTGCAGTTGCAAGGAGAAGAAATGAGCGAATTCACCTGTATCTCCCCCGAACGGGCCCTGGAACTGCGCAGTGAGGGCGCCCGGATCGTCGACATCCGCGATCCGCACAGCTACGCCACCCTGCACGTCGCCGGCGCCCAGCGGATCGACAACCAGAACATCCATGACTTCATCGCCGCCGCCGATCTCGACGCGCCGCTGCTGGTGTTCTGCTACCACGGCCATTCCAGCCAAAGCGCGGCGGCCTTCCTGGCCGGCCAGGGCTTCAGCCAGGTCTACAGCGTCGACGGCGGCTTCGAAAACTGGCGCACCCTCTATCCCGAGCAGACCGAAAGCGGCGCGGGCGTTTAACACAGCGGCTTGACGCTGTGGTTACAAGAATAAACCGAATTGGCTCTTCCACATCTCGCAGATAGGACTATTCTGGAATCAGGCCCTCCGGAAACGGCGGGCTCGATAACCGGCTTTGGACCATCGGTGTAACCACTGGAGATTCGGGGGAATTCCAGGGGGACCGTTTCCATCGGTCTCCTTCGTGCGTCTCTCGAAACCCAACCCTTCTCTGCAAGCGTGTAAGGATCGATTAGGCAAGACGACCGCGAAGGTATTAGAGACGTTATCTTTCGTCGCCCGGCATGACCGCTCCCCATCGGCAGCAAGGCAAGGCTCCAGGCATCGATTCCAAGCTGGTCCAGGGTATCCAGCGAGGAGACGTCATGAGCATTTTCAGTCACTTCCAGGGGCGTTTTGAAGCGACTCGCCAGGAAGAGTATTCCCTTCAGGAATACCTTGAGATCTGCAAGAAGGATCGTACCGCCTTTGCCAGTGCCGCCGAGCGCATGCTCATGGCCATCGGCGAACCCGAACTGGTGGACACCACCAGCGACTCACGCCTGTCCCGCATCTTTTCCAACAAGGTCATCCGCCGCTATCCGGCCTTTGCCGACTTCCACGGCATGGAAGACTGCATCGAGCAGATCGTGTCCTACTTCCGCCATGCGGCGCAGGGCCTGGAAGAGAAGAAGCAGATCCTCTATCTGCTCGGCCCGGTAGGTGGCGGCAAATCCTCCCTCGCGGAGAAACTCAAGCACCTGATCGAGAAGGTCCCTTTCTACGCCATCAAGGGCTCGCCGGTGTTCGAATCGCCGCTGGGGCTGTTCAATCCCGACGAAGATGGTCAGATTCTCGAAGAGGACTACGGCATCCCTCGCCATTACCTACGCAGCATCATGTCGCCCTGGGCGGCCAAGCGCCTGCAGGAATTCGGTGGCGACATCAGCAAGTTCAAGGTGGTCAAGCTCTACCCGTCCATCCTCAACCAGATCGCCATCGCCAAGACCGAACCGGGCGACGAGAACAACCAGGACATCTCCGCCCTGGTGGGCAAGGTGGACATCCGCAAGCTGGAGGAATACCCGCAGAACGATGCGGACGCCTACAGCTATTCCGGCGCCCTGTGCCGCGCCAACCAGGGCCTGATGGAATTCGTGGAGATGTTCAAGGCCCCGATCAAGGTCCTGCACCCCTTGCTGACCGCGACCCAGGAAGGCAACTACAACAGCACCGAAGGCCTCGGCGCCCTGCCCTACAGCGGCATCATCCTGGCCCACTCCAACGAATC
>NZ_ANBZ01000044.1:0-43582 GCF_000316965.1 Pseudomonas sp. 313 | reverse complement strand
TGTCGATCTGCGCCTGGGCGTAGGTGGCTTCATGGACCAGCACCTGAGCGCCCCGGCAGGCCTCCGCCAGCAGCGCAGGATCGTCATTGTCCCCCGCCACCACCAGCCGCCGCTCCCCATGGGCCGCCTGCAGGAAGTCGGCGCTGCGCAGCAACCGGCCCTCGTGCGGCACATCCTCGCCTCCATGCAATCTTCCCCAGAGTGGGCCGCGCGGTACCTGGGCAGCCGCCAGGGCTGCCGGATCCAGCCGTTGCGGTCGGCGGGTCTCGCGGAAGCGAAAGGCGTGGCTGGGCACCCGATGGGAAAGCGCGAAGGCGTCGATATCCCAGGCGCCCACGGCAAGCCCGGTGAAACCTTCCAGGGCATGGAACTGCAACTCGAAGGGCAGGTGCAGCGCGGTCAGGGCCTGGGTAGCGGCCAGCCAGTCCTGTACCGCCTGGGGCGCGATCAGCACCAGCGGCTGGCTGCGTCCGGTCATGGCGGCGCTGGCCAGCAGCCCCGGCAGGCCATAGCAGTGGTCGCCGTGCACATGGGTGATGCAGATGGCGCGCAGGTCCGCCGCCGACAGCGGCGTGCGCAGCAGCTGGTGCTGGGTGGCCTCGCCACAATCGACGAGAAACCAGCCCTTGCCCTGGTCCTCGATCAGGGCAAGGGCCGAGACATTGCGCCGCCGGGTTGGCACCCCGGCCGAGGTGCCGAGAAACAAGAGGTCCATGGAGGCTCCAGGCAAAAGACCAGTCTAGCGTGGCTGCCCCGCTGTCGCCCGGGCAACAGCGGCCGGGCACTCCTGCTGCCGGCCAGGCAGGCCAGGCCCGGCAAACCCCGAGAACGCGGGCTTTTTCGCCCTGGCAACGCTCTTGCAAAGCCTCTGGCGTCGCCCCTACATCCGCCGAGGACCACCATGAATCTGCCCATTCGCCACCTGCCGCCTGCCCGCACGGAAAGCCCGGACTACGAACAACTGGCTGCGCGCTTCCGCCCGATCTTTACCCGCATCGCCGAGGGTGCCCTGGAGCGCGAACGCAACCGCAACCTGCCCTATGCCCCCATCGCCTGGCTCAAGGAGGCCGGCTTCGGTGCCGTGCGGGTGCCCGTGGCATTCGGTGGCGCCGGCGCCAGCCTGCCGCAGCTGGTCCAACTGCTGATCGAGCTGGCGGCTGCCGACAGCAATTTGCCCCAGGCCCTGCGCGGCCATTTCGCCTTTGTCGAGGATCGCCTCAACGCCCACGCCAGTGCCTCCCAGCAGATCTGGTTCGAGCGCTTCGTCGCCGGTGACCTGGTGGGCAATGCCTGGACCGAGATCGGCACGGTCAAGCTTGGCGAGGTCATCACCCGGGTCAGCCGTAAGGACGGCGAGTGGCGTCTCAACGGCACCAAGTACTACAGCACCGGCAGCCTGTTCGCCGACTGGATCGACGTCTACGCCCAGCGTGACGACACCGGCGGGGACGTCATCGCCGCCATTCGCACCGACCAACCAGGCGTGCGTCAGTCCGACGACTGGGACGGCTTCGGCCAGCGCACCACGGCCAGCGGCACCTCGGTGTTCGAAGATGTCGTCGTGGAACCCGACAACCTCATCGACTTCGCTACCCGCTTCAAGTACCAGACCGCCTTCTACCAGTTGGTGCTGCTGGCGGTGATCACCGGCAGCGGCCAGGCGGCCGTGCGCGAATTCGCCGGTGAAGTGCGCGGTCGTGCACGGGTATACAGCCACGGCAATGCCAGCGCGGCCAGTGCCGACCCCCAGGTACAGCAGGTGGTCGGCAAAGCCTCGGCCTTCGTCTATGCCGCCGAGGCGGCGACCCTGGCAGCCGCCGTTGCGGCCCAGGCCGCCTTCGAGGCCCGCTATGCCGGGGACCCTGCCGCCGAGCACGACGCCAACGTGGCGGCGGAACTGGAATCGGCCCAGGCGCAATCGGCGGTCGCCGAACTGGTGCTGCGCGCCACCAGCGATCTGTTCAATGCCCTGGGCGCCTCGGCCACCAGCACCCGCAAGGGACTC
Organism: Pseudomonas sp. 313; assembly: GCF_000316965.1. Classification (NCBI taxonomy): domain Bacteria; kingdom Pseudomonadati; phylum Pseudomonadota; class Gammaproteobacteria; order Pseudomonadales; family Pseudomonadaceae; genus Pseudomonas; species Pseudomonas sp. 313. Next base: position 41,577 of record NZ_ANBZ01000044.1, on the reverse strand, counting down.
GATCGCCATTGGCGCAACGCCCGCACGGCCGCCTCGCACAATCCACTGATCTACAAGGAGCGCATCGTCGGCGCCTGGGAGATCGAGGGCAGCGAACCGCCCTTCGTCTGGCAGATCGGCGGCGGCAGCAAGCAGGGCTGACGTCGAGTGACCACCTGAATGCACAACGGCAACCCCAAGGTTGCCGTTGTGCATTCAGCGCGCTAGATCAGTTCGACAGCTGGCGGGCGAACCGTCCCACGGCCCCGACCACCCGCTGGGCGCCGTCCTGGATCTCCACGATCACCTGCCCGGCCTGCCCGGCCAGTTCCAGGCCCTGCTCGGCCTGGCGCCGGCCATTCTCGATCACCGTCACCGCTTCGCCGGCCAGTTGCTGGTTCTGTTGCACCACCCCGACGATCTCCTCGGTCGCCTTGCTGGTGCGCGAGGCCAGTTGCCGGACCTCGTCGGCCACCACGGCGAAGCCGCGGCCCTGCTCGCCGGCCCGGGCCGCTTCGATGGCCGCGTTGAGTGCCAGCAGGTTGGTCTGCTCGGCGATGCCGCTGATGGTCTTGATAATGGTGCCGATCACCTGGGACTGATTGTCCAGCGCCTCGATGCCCTTCACCGCCTCCTGCATCTGGGTAGCCAGGGCACGCATGACGTCCACCGTCTGCTGCGCCACTGCCGCGCCTTTGCGGGCGGTGTCATCGGTATGCCGGGAAGTCTCGAAGGCCACGCTGGCGGCTTCGGACACCGCTTGCTCCTGGTGAACCTGATCGGTGATCACGGTGGCGAACTTGACCACCTTGTACAGGCGATCATGGGCATCGATCACCGGGTTGTAGGAGGCTTCCAGCCAGACGTCGCGACCGTGGGCATCCAGCCGTTTGAAGCGATCCACGACGAATTCGCCGCGACGCAGGCGCGCCCAGAACTGCCCATAGGCGTCGGAGTTGGCCTCGGCTGGCTCGCAGAACAGCCGGTGGTGCTTGCCCTTGATCTGCGCCAGGGAATAACCCATGGCCTGCAGGAATCGGTCATTGGCATCGAGCACCTCGCCGTCGAGGTTGAACTCGATGACCGCCGTGGAGCGACGCAGGGCCTTGAGCAGGCTTTCGTGCTCGCGGGAGGTTTCGATGGTTCGAGTCAGGTTATTGCAGAACAACCGAAAGCGCGTCACCTGGCCCTGGCTATCATGGAAGGGATGCAGGATGCCTCTTAACCAGGCTTCCTGGCCGTCGCCACGCAGGAGATGCAGGGCACCGCTGTAGGGCTCACCGCGACTCAGACTCTGCTGCAGTCGGCGGCTGTATTCCTGATTGCGGACGTGCGCCGGGATCAGTTCCGCCAGGGGTCGCCCCAGCAGATCCGCGGCGCGCACGCCCATATCCTTTTCGAAGTTGGCGTTCACCGCGGAGATGCACCCGCGGCCATCCAGTTCCAGGCCCAGCATCTCCACGTCCAGCTCGGCCTTGAGCCGCTTGAAGGAATCTACCTGCTCGCGGAGGCGCTGCAGTTCTTGTTTTAGGCCTTTGTTGAACATGACACGCCCCTGGTTGGGAGTTTAGGTTACCGCTGTATCGACCGGAATCAGTCAGGCCTTTAATGCCAACATGCGGACGATGACGAGACGTCCGGAATGAAAGATGGATGGCGGCAGGCCATTAACTAATAACAAAAAAATATTTCGGCTAAGGGTTTGGTCGGCATTACGTTCTAACGCCTGTCTGCTCTCTCCACTGCAAGAGTCCCCCATGTCCGATCCCCTGCTGGCCCCCCTTCTTCCCCTGCTGGAACGCTTCGCCGCCACCGCGGCGGAGCGCGATCGTCAGGGCGGCACGCCCAAGACCGAGCGTGACGCCCTGCGCCAGAGCGGTCTCCTGGCCCTGAGCATTCCCCAGGAACTGGGCGGGCTCGGCGCCCCCTGGGATCGGACACTGGAAGCGGTGCGGCGACTGGCCCGGGTCGACAGCTCCCTGGCCCATGTCTTCGGCTTCCATCATCTGCTGCTGGCCACTGCCCAGCTGTTCGGCCAGCCCGCGCAATGGCGTCCCTGGCTGGAAAGCACCGCCCGCGACGCCCTGTTCTGGGGTAACGCCCTCAATCCCCTGGATCGCCGTACCCTCGCACGCCGCAGCGGCGACGCCTGGCAGGTGGATGGCCAGAAGAGCTTTTGCAGCGGCGCCCTGGACTCCGATCTGCTGCTGCTTTCGGCCCTGGAAAACGACGACAGCGGGCGCCTGCTGATCGCCGTGGTCCCCACCGGCCGTGCCGGCATCCAGTTGTTCGACGACTGGGACAACAACGGCCAGCGCCAGACCGACAGCGGCAGCGCCCGCTTCGACGCCGTGCGTGTCGAACAGCGGGAATGGCTGCTCGACCCCGGCCCCCTGAGCACGCCCTTCGCCTGCCTGCGGCCGCTGCTGGCCCAGCTGATCTTCGCCAACATCTTTCTCGGCCTGGCCGAAGGTGCCTTCGCCGAGGCGCGCCGCTACACCACCACCCAGGCGCGCCCCTGGTTCAAGTCCCCGGCGGCAAGTGCCAACCAAGACCCCTACATCCTGCGTCACTACGGCGAGTTCTGGGTGGCCTTGGAAAGCAGCCGCCTGCTGGTGGAGCGGGCCAATGGCGCCTTCGCCCAGGCCTGGCAACAGGGACCGGCCCTTACCGCCGAAGTCCGCGGCGAACTGGCCGTCGCCATCGCCACCGCCAAGGTCGCCGCCAGTCGCCACGGTCTCGATCTCGCCAGTCGGCTGTTCGAAGTCGGCGGCGCCCGAGCCACCGCCGGCGCCCTGCGGCTGGATCGCTACTGGCGCAACCTGCGCACCCAGACCCTGCACGATCCGCTCGACTACAAGCTGCACGAACTGGGCGACTGGGCCCTCAACGATGTCCTGCCCACCCCCAGCTTCTACTCCTGAGGAACCCGCGATGACCCTGCTGACCCTGACCCGCACGCCCGAGGTGCCCCGCTACCGGGCGACCGCCCAGGTCTTCGCCGACCCGAAATCACGAGAGCTGCTCGCCCATCTGGAAAAGATCGCGCCGAGCGATGCCAGTGTGCTGGTAATCGGCGAGACCGGTACCGGCAAGGAGCTGATCGCCCGGCATATCCATGCTCTGAGCCACCGCCATGCCGGCCCCTTCGTCGCCGTCAACTGCGGCGCCTTCGCCGAGAGCCTGGTCGAGGCGGAGTTGTTCGGTCACGAAAAAGGCGCCTTCACCGGCGCCCTGGCTGCCCGCGCCGGCTGGTTCGAGGAAGCCAACGGCGGCACCCTGTTTCTCGACGAGATCGGCGATCTGCCGCTGTCGGTGCAGGTCAAGCTGCTGCGCGTATTGCAGGAGCGCGAGGTGGTGCGACTGGGTTCTCGGCGCAGCGTGGCCCTGAACGTGCGCATCATCGCCGCGACCAACGTCCCGCTGGAGCGAGCGGTGGCCGAAGGAAGCTTTCGCGAGGACCTCTGGTATCGCCTCAATGTGGTCAGCCTGCCGCTGCTGCCCTTGCGCCAGCGCCAGGGCGATATCTTGCCGCTGGCCCGGCACTTCCTCCACGCCTATGCCCAGGCGCCGGTCTCCCTGACGCCGGCGGCGGAGCGACGCCTGCTGGAACACCCCTGGCCGGGCAATATCCGCGAGCTGGAAAACACCCTGCAGCACGCCCTGCTGCTCAAACCCCAGGGCCAGCTGGAAGCCACTGACCTGTCGTTCGTCCAGCGGCCCAGCCTCGTTCCGCCAGCACCTCGGCCGGTCGAAACGGCGCCGGTGGACAGCCTGCTGACCGAGGCCTTCGCCCAGTTGTTCGAAGAGCAACCGGAGGCCCTGCACGAGCGCGTCGAGGCTGCCCTGGTGCGCGCGGCCTATCGCTTCTGCCATCGCAACCAGGTCCATACCGCGCGCCTGCTGGGGCTGAGTCGCAACGTCACCCGTGCCCACCTGATCCGTATCGGCGAACTGGTAGTCAATCATCGCCGTCCACTCGTGGCCCGGCCTGAACGCGAGATGCGCTTCTCCATCTGAGCCGGTCCGCCCAGCTGGGGTACCCGCGTGCCGAGGCGCCCCTTACACTGGGGTTTTGCCCCGCGAGGCCCCGCATGACCGCCCGAACCCTGCTGCACCGTCACCCCGCCCGGCGCGACGATATCGGCGATCTCCAGACCCGGCGCCCGCTGCCGGGTCCCGGCCTGCCCCACCTGGATCCCTTTCTCTTCCTCAATCACCATGGTCCCCAGGTGTATCCGCCGCACAACGCCGGCCTGCCCTTCGGGCCCCACCCCCATCGCGGATTCGAGACGGTGACCTTCATCCTGGCCGGTTCGCTCGCCCACCGCGACAGCGGCGGCCACGAGAGCGTGATCGAAGCCGGTGGCATCCAGTGGATGACCGCTGGCAGCGGCCTGGTCCATGCCGAGCTGTCGCCTGCCGCCTTCAAGCGCGACGGTGGCGACCTGGAGATCCTGCAGCTGTGGATCAATCTCCCCGCTCGCCTCAAGTTCACGCCGCCGGCCTACCACGGCGTCCCGGCTGCGGACCTGCCGCTGATCGAGGCGGATGACGGCCGGGTACGCCTCCGCCTGGCATCAGGTAGCCATCAGGGCATCCGGGGCGCGGTGGCGACGCCAAACCCCATCACCCTGATGACCGTCGAGATCGCGCCAGGGGGCTGCGCCACCCTGCCCGCCCCGTCCGGCGCCACCGTGTTCTGCTACGGCGTCCGTGGCAACCTGCAGATCGGCGGCCAGGAAGAAGCGCCGTGGCAGCTGTTCCAGTTCGCCGACGACGGCGACCAGGTCGAAGTCGCCAGTCGCGACGGTGCGGTACTGCTCTATGGGCATGCGGCACCCTTTGCCGAACCCATCGTCGCCCACGGCCCCTTCGTCATGAACAGCGCCGAGGAGATCCGCCAGGCAATCCGCGACTATCAGGCGGGCCTGTTCGGCGAGGTTCCGGAGTGAGTCAGCCATAAGAGCACGCTCAGGCTAGAATCCGGCTTTTGCCGGGAGCGCAGCGATGAGTGACGAAGTGCGGATCGAGGATCTGGTAGTGGGTGACGGCAAGGCGGTGGTCAAGGGCGCCTTGATCACCACCCACTACGAGGGCTGGCTAGACGACGGCACCCTGTTCGATTCGTCCCGTGCCAAAGGGCGGCCCTTCCAGTGCGTGATCGGCACCGGCCGGGTGATCAAGGGCTGGGACCAGGGGCTGATGGGCATGCGGGTGGGCGGCAAGCGGCGCCTGGAGGTACCGGCGGCGCTCGCCTATGGCGAACGCCAGGTCGGTGCTCTGATCAAGCCGCACTCCAACCTGAGGTTCGAAATCGAGTTGCTGGAAGTCCTGACGCGGGACGATTGATGCCTGACCGACTTCAGTTCGACGCCTTGGTATTCCGGCGTACCAGCTCGAGTTGGGCTTCGAGCACGCTCAGCCGGGCAAACTCTCGGGTGTAGATGACGAATTGCTCCTGAAAGCTCTGCCGGCTCCGGGCGAGATCCTGTCGATGACTGCGAATTTGCTCTTCGAGAGTCTGCAGCCGCTGCTGGGTGGTTTGCGTCATGGCACCTACTCCTTGTGCTTGTGGTGTCAAGCGGACTCTAACCGTGCCCTGACAAATCGAGCTAGAGCCGTTCGTCGTCCCTTAAACCACCGCTACAGAGCCGTTTCGTCTCGCTGATGCGCTTCCGTGCTGCGTGAAAGGCGCGTTTTTCCTTACCAGTCGGTCAAGAAAAAAGGCGACGAACCTCAAGAGGTTCGTCGCCTTCAGGATAGGCTCAGCGAAAGCTAGCGCGGTCCTACCGCCGTGCAACTGTTGCTGGCATCGACGTACTTCTTCAGGGTCGGCCACTGCGGCCGCTCCACGCCATTGACCGGCTCCACCGCCAGCGCGGCAGTTCCCCAGCCCGGACCCGCCGCCCAGTACGTCAGCGGCATGCAGTTCTGCTGCAGGTAGGCCAGCAGATTGTCGGTAGCCGTCAGCCAGCGGCTGTCGCCAGCCGGTACGCCGAACTCGGCGATCATGCCGCGCTTGCCATTGCGCTTGAGCCATTCGACGAAGGGCTTGACGCGATTGACCCCCACCTGCGGATCGAAGTTGTTCATGTTCTGCGCGGCGTAGCTGCCACTGCCGTCCTCATCGAGGTAGACGTTCGCCGCGTAAATGATGTTGTTGGCCGGATCCTTCAGATTGAGCAAGGCATTGCTCGCGCTCGGCCAGTTGGCCGCGCTACCCCAGGCATTGCCCTGGACGATCACCGGGTGGGTGCGGTCCATGGTGCGCACGCCGTCGATGCCGGACTGCGCCGTCACCGGCCAGCTGCTGTCGGCGCCATTGGGCTTACCCATGATGTCATAGCCATAGAGCGCGGCATGGTTGCCCCACTGGTAGGCCAGACGGTACATCAGATCCCAATAGTTGAAGTTGGTGACGGTACCGGTGCCGATCAGGGTGCCCTTGTAGCGGCCGCCGTTGTCCAGCGCCAGGATCACCTTCATGTTGTACTTCTTGGCCAGCTCCAGCACCTGGGTGACCTGCTGGGTGTACGCCCCTTCAAGGCTCCCGAAGAAGCGCGTCTGCAGACGTTCCCAGATCACCGGGAAGCGGATCAACCGTACGCCCTTGGCGCTCCACTGCTGGAAATGCGCCTCGCCCGGCATGATGTAGTTGACGTTGAGCACCCCCGGCAGGCTCTGGGGCGCGAAGGCGGCACCCGAGAAGTTCAGCCCCACCAGATTGAGCTTGGCGCTGTTGGCGGGTGTGCCGGTCGATCCCGTCGGCGTCGCCGCGGAACCGGTCCCCGGCGTGGTCGCGCCGGAGCTGCCGGTGCCGGTCGCGGGCTTCACCTCGACCACCGGCGCCGTCACGACCGGAGTCGTGCTGCCCGAGTTGCCGCCCGAACTGGTGCTACCGGTGCTGCCCGCACTTCCCGTACCACCGGTCGAACCGGTCGTGGCACCCGGCACCGTCGCCGGCGTGCCAGAGGTGGTGGTACCGGTCTTCAAGGTCTTGGGATAGCCATAGGCATTGCCATCGAGCTGCGGGCTCTCGATGAAGACGCTCATGTTGCTGCCGACGACCTGGGCATAGGTCACCTTGTAGCTCTTGCCATCGGCCGGCGTGATCTGCGCGCCTACCTTGAAGGCGCCCACGTTGGCGGCCGAGGCCGGAATGGAGAAGCCGGCGGCCTTACGATAGACGCCATGCAGCCAGTCTTCGTTAGTGAAATCATTGATCGCGGTGGTCACCCCGGTCGTGGTGGAGCCTCCGGTATTGCCGCCGCCCGCGGCGGGAGCCGCGCCCGAGCTGCCACCGCTGCTCGAACCGGTATTGCCGCTGCTGGAACCACCGCTGCCGCCGGTGGCACCAGTGCCGCCACCCGTGGCCCCGGTGCCGCTGGCCGGGGTGCTGCCAGTACTGCTGGCGAAGGGACCGATGGCGGTGCAGCTGCTGTCATCGATGTACTTACGCAGGGTCGGCCACTGCGGCCGGTCGACGCCATTGATCGGCTCCACCGACAGGAAATAGTTGCCCCAGCCCGGGCCGGCGGCCCAGTAGGTGGCGGGAATGCAGTTCTGCTTGAGATAGGCCAGCATCCGGTCCATCAACGGCAGCCAACGGGGATCGTTATCCGGCACGCCGAACTCACCGATCATGCCCTTCTTCCTGTTCTTCTTCAGCCACTCGACGAACGGCCGAACACGCTCCACGCCGTAATCCTGGCTCAGCTTGCCGACATCGATCCCGGTGTAGTTGCCACCGGCGCTCTCGTCGAAATAGGAGTGCGCCTGGAAGATCAGGTTGTCGGAAGGATCCTTGAGCGCCAGCAGGGAGTCGTTCCACAGCGGCCAGCGGGTCGCCTCCGACCAGCCGTTGCCTTCGATCATGATGGGCTTGGTCTTGTCGACCGCACGGACCCCGTTGATGCCGTACTGGGCGGCGATCGGCCACTGGGCCATGGAGTCGTGGGGCTCGTTCATGATGTCGTAGGCATAGAGCGAGGATTGGCTGCTCCAGCGCTGCGCGATCCGGGTCATGATCTCCTGATAGCGGTCGTAGGGAACCGCCGCGCTGCCGATCACCGATCCGCGATAGAAGGTGTAGTTGTGCAGATCGAGGATGATGCGCATGCCGTACTTCTGCGCATTGGCGAAGGTCTGGTCCACCAGCGCCGCATAGGTCGGGTCCAACGGACCGCCCAGCACGGGTTGCAGGCGCTCCCAGATGATCGGGAAGCGAATCAGCTTGATGCCCTTGCCGCTCCACTGCTTGAAGTAGGCTTCGACGGGAAAGATGTAGTGGGTACCGTTGACACCCGGTAGTACCTGTCCGGCGAAACCGGCACCGGACAGATTGAGGCCCACCAGATTGACCTGCTCGGCCTTGGCAGCGGCAGCCAGGGTCAGGACGGCAACGAAGGGAAGCACCCGGGCTGCCCTGCGGGAAAACTTCAGGAAGGATGGATTCATCATCACCAACTGCGCTAAATCGACAGCGCGCTCCCTGAACGCTGGCCGATATGAAGTGAGAGAAGAGTCGCGCGCAGGAAATTTGGCACGACGTTGCCTCCAGGCAGGTTTACTTATACAAGCCACATGCCAACTTCATCAGCAATTATGATGGCCACTATTTAGACATCACGGAAGAATAATAAAAGCCTTTGTTTTTATTGGATTTTTTAAAATTTCCGCTCATCGACTCAGACGAGTGAATCCATTCACCTCCGTTTTCCCAACACCACACTCCCGCCCGCCGTCAAATTTACTTCCGCCATATTGGAACAACCGCCAAAAAGTTCCCTAAGGTGCCAAAAAAAAGTAAGCCACAAATTAATGCGAAGTTGATCACATAATGGTGCAAGAGGAACTGGCTACATCAAGCTTGGGTCATGGCTATAACCGACTCAGGAGCGACCCATGACCGCCCTCACCCTTGCCACCTATAACGTCAATGGCATTCGCGCTCGATTGCCCATTCTCCTGCAGTGGCTGGAGCGGGAGCAGCCCGACATCGTCTGCCTGCAGGAACTGAAGGCCAAGTCCGCCGACTTTCCCCAGGCGGAGCTGGAAGCGGCGGGCTACGGTGCGCTGTGGGATGGACAGCCGTCCTGGAATGGGGTCGCTATCCTGGCGCGGGGCGACCAGCCCCTGGAGATTCGGCGGGGCCTGCCGGGACTGGCCGACGATCCGCAACGCCGCTATCTGGAAGCGGCGGTCAAGGGCGTGGTCGTCGCCAGCCTCTATCTGCCCAACGGCAACCCCTGGCCTGGTCCTAAATTCGACTACAAACTGGCCTGGTTCGAGCGCTTCATCGACCACGCTCAGAGTCTGTTGGAGAGTGGTCATCCGGTAGTGCTGGCCGGGGACTACAACGTGGTGCCGACCGACCATGACATCTACGATCCGAAGTCCTGGCGCAAGGACGCCCTGCTGCAACCCGAGAGCCGTGCCTGTTTCGAACGCCTATTGCGTCAAGGCTGGCTGGATGCCCTCCGGGCCTGCCATCCGGACGAGGCGATCTACACCTACTGGGACTATTTTCGCCAACGCTGGCAGCGCAACGCCGGCCTGCGCATCGATCATCTGTTGCTGAGTCCGGCACTGCAGGATTCCTTGCAGGAAGCGGGCGTGCATCGCTGGGTACGCGGCCTGGAAAAGACCAGCGACCACGCCCCCACCTGGATTCGCTTCAAGGCCCCTGCCTGAGCGCGCTCAGGCGTCGCGCAGCAGATCGTTGGCATTGAGCAGCGCGAAGAGGACTTCCGGACGCTGGTTAAGACCACGGCGCACCGCCGCCGGTATCGACTGATGGAGCTTGCGGCACAGTCCCGGTCGCGGCTGCAATTCGATCAGCATGCCACGGGCGCTGCGTACCTCTCCGGGTCCCGGCCCGATCTCCAGGCGGATGCCAAGCTGTTCCTGCAGGCGCTGCTGCAGTCGCTCCAGCTCAGCTACGCTGGCGATGTTTTCCAGTCGTTCCAATAGCCGCTGCTCTTCCTGGCGATTGAGCAACAGCGCTCGGGCATCACCGGCAGGGTCCGCCAGAATGGCGTCACGCTCGCAGGTGCAGACACCAGGTGGACAGGGAGCACGCAGGGAAGCCATCTGACTTCGATTCCTCTTCTTCAGGGGCAACAGGAATAGGCCCGCGGCTCCACCCTAGCGATAGTGGCAGCGGTCACGCAATGCAGCCTTGTTGGAAGAGGCAATTGCCGGTCTTCAGCAGACCTTCAGGTCACTACCCGGACTCCCAGAGCTGCGATCAATTCATACCCGATCCGTATAGATAACCAAACGAGCTAAAGGCATAGCTAAAGCTTATTTTTGGCATAACAACTACCACGTAGGATGATGCTTTGACTGCCTACGACCTCACCATGCCTACGCTCTCGTCCGATCTGCTGATCGTCCCTGCGGATCAGCAAAGTACCCTGACCATCCGCGCCAAGGCACTGGCCTTCGCCGATCCCCGCTCCCGACAGCTGCTCGAACAACTGGACGAGTGGGCACCCTTGCCAAGCCCTGTCGTACTGTCAGGCGAATGGGGAACCGGGCGCGAGCTACTGGCGCGTCGGCTGCACGAACGCAGCGGCCGAAGCGGCCTGTTCAGCAGCCTGAATTGCGCCTCGCTCAGTCGCCGACATGGCGCTGCCGAATTGTTTGGCTATGTCCCCCGGGCCTATGCCGGCACCTCTGGCAGCCGCCTGGGCTGGTTCGGCACCGCTCACGAGGGCAGCCTCTATCTCGACGAAATCGCCGACCTGCCTGGCGCGTTGCAGGAAGAGCTGGTGGAGGTCCTGCTGGACGGCAGCATCCTGCGCCTGGGCAGTAGCTTACGCACAGCCGTGGATGTCCGCCTGATCGCCGGTTCCAGCGTCGACCTGGCACAGGCGGTTCAGGCGGGTAACTTCTCTGCTCGCCTCTGGGCGCTGCTTGCGCCAGGTCTGGTGGCCGTCCCGCCGCTCCGTGAGCGCCCGGCCGACCTGCTACCGCTGGCCCGGTATTTCCTCCAGCAGCACGCGGACCGTCTCGACCGCAGGGCGCCAGAGCTGACGACCCAGGACCAGGCTGCATTGATCGCCTATCCCTGGCCGGGAAACATTCGCGAACTTGAACAGGTTCTCCATACCGCGCTGTTGACTGCCTCGACGTCAGGACTCCAGCTTGGCAAGCTGCTGCCACTGTCCCTGGTACCCCGCTGAACTCTGCCGACAGACGGCAGTCCTAGCCGCGTACCCTTGTTCGAGTCCCAGCATGACCACCCTGTCCATCCTGTCGATGCCCACTCCGCCATAGCCAGCGGCTGCCATCTTTCCCAGGAAAGATGACCGGAATCCTCGTTTTGTTGCCTCGCGCGGCAGACGTTGACTCGTGTGGGAAAAGCCCAGGGCTTTTCAGGAATCGACCGACAGGACGTACGTCTTCCGCTGAAGACGTTCAGGCATGCTTTCATGAATATTGTGATCACTGGCCGTTCCGGCCAAGTTTCGCGCGCCTTGCAGCGCGAGTTCGGTAGCACCCATCAATTGACCGTGCTGGGTCAGGCGGATCTCGATCTGGCCCGGACCGAGCAACTGCGCGCGGCCTTCGACCAGCTGGAGCCCGACCTCATCCTCAACGCCGCCGCCTATACCGCCGTGGATCAGGCTGAAGCGGAAATCGAGCGTGCCGAGGCGATCAACGCCCGGGCGCCGCAAATCCTGGCCGAGTTGGCGCGTGAGCGGGATATCCCCTTCGTGCACTATTCATCCGACTACGTTTTCGATGGCCGCGGGCATCAGCCCTATACCGAGGCTTGCGCGCCGGCGCCCCTGAGCGTCTATGGCCGTTCCAAGCTGGCAGGCGAACAGGCGGTACTGGCGGCCGGGGGCCGCGCCCTGGTGCTGCGCACCTCCTGGGTCTACTCCCATGACGGCCAATGCTTCTTCAACACCATGCGCCAGCTGCTGGCCGAGCGCGACGAACTCCATGTGGTCGAGGATCAGCTCGGCGCCCCCACCTGGGCGCCCACGATCGCCACGGCCACCCGCCAGCTGGTCGAACGCCTGCTGGAGCACGGCGATGTCGGCGGTCTCTATCACCTGACCAATGCAGGCCAGACCTCCTGGTACGGCTTCGCCGCCGCCATCGCCGCGCGCCTGGAGCGACGCGGCGAACTGCGCGCCCGCCTCTATCCCACCACGACCGCACACTACCCCACGCCGGCGACGCGACCGCTCTATTCGTGTCTTGACTGCAGCAAGGTCGAAGCGGTCCTGCCGAACGCCCTGCCGGATTGGCAGGCCGACTTCGACCGTTGCTGGGCGCGGTTCGAACGCGATAGAACGCTGAATTGAGCGGGTCGGACCCCGGCGGCGCCTGTCCGCCGGGTCGCCTCGGCTTCAGCCGCAGGCGATGGCGTCCCCCCTCAACGGCTTTCCCGTTCGCCACCCTGGTAGGTAGGTTCAGCCACGTCCTCGTTGGGCGCTGGATGGCCCGGCAGATTCGGTAGCGCCTTGGCCCTTTCCAGGTCGATGCCGGCGCCCTGGGCCACCCGGGTGCCATAGTCCGGATCGCAATGCCAGAAGTGCCAGACCATGCGCAACTGGATATCTTCGGGACAGGCCTGCATGTCGGCGACCAGGTTGGCGATGAGATCGTCCCTTTCCCAGTCTTCGAAGCTGCGATAGCGCGCACCGGTCTGCTGGTAGTCGGCAGCCGTCTTGCGGGATTGATAGCGCCCCAGATGCCCTTCGATCCACTGACGATACTCGTGCTGCGGCCGCGGCGCCTCGCTCAGGCCACCCTGGGAGCTGGGCTCGTAATTGACGTGGGGATTGCTCCCGCTGCGATCCACCTGCAGCGCCATCTGGCCATCGCGCTGATTGGTGGCGTAGGGGCATTTGGGCGCGTTGATCGGCAACTGCAGATAGTTGGCGCCGACCCGATAGCGCTGGGTATCGGAATAGGACAGGGTCCGCCCCTGCAGCATCTTGTCGTCGGAAAAGTCGATGCCCTCCACCAGCACCCCCGTGCCGAAGGCGGCCTGCTCGGTTTCGGCGAAGACATTCGAGGGATTGCGATCCAGCACCAGCCGGCCCACCGGCAGCAGGGGAAACTGGTCCTCCGGCCAGCGCTTGGTGTCGTCAAGAGGATCGAAAGGCAGTTCGTCGTGCGCCTCGTCCGTCATGATCTGCACGCACATCTCCCACTCGGGATAGTCACCCCGCTCGATGGCGTCGTAGAGATCGCGACTGGCATGGCCCACGTCGTACTTCTGGATCTCGGCCGCCTGCTCGCTGGTGAGATTCCGGATGCCCTGCTTGGGCTCGAAGGAAAACTTGCACAGCACCGCCACGCCCTGGTCATTGACCAGCTTGTAGGTGTTCACGCTGGAACCCTGCATGTGCCGATAGTCCGCCGGGATGCCCCAGGGGCTCTTCACCCAGGTCACCATGTGCAGGGCTTCCGGGTGATGCTGGACGAAGTCGTAGAAGCGCCAGGGCTCCTGGCGATTGGTGATGGGATCGGGCTTGAAGGCATGGATCATGTCGGGAAACTTGATGGCGTCGCGAATGAAGAACACCTTCAGGTTGTTGCCCACCAGATCCCAGTTGCCGTCCTCGGTATAGAACTTGATCGCGAAGCCCCGCGGATCGCGCGCAGTCTCGGGCGACTCCTTGGCCCCGATGACAGTGGAGAATCTCAGGAAGACCGGCGTCTTCACCCCGGTTTTGGTCAGCACCTTGGCGCAGGTGTAGCGGCTGGCAGGCTCGTCGCCGATGGTGCCATAGGCCTCGAACCAGCCGTGGGCAGCGGTACCCCGGGCATGCACCACCCGCTCGGGCACCCGCTCCCGATCGAAATGGGTGATCTTCTCGATGAACTGGTAGTTTTCCAGCGTGGCGGGGCCCCGCTCGCCCACGCTGCGCAGGCTCTGATTGTCCCGTACCGGATGACCCTGGCGGGTCGTGAGAGTGATCTTGTCGTCGCTCATGGTGGTCTCCAGGCTAGTCACGTCGAACACTGCAGTGACCGGGCCTGTCCGCGGCAGTTGTCTGCCGTCAGACGAGCTGTCCGGAGACGAAACGGCGCCTGGGTCGCTTGCGCCGACCACCCGGGGCTCTAGCCGCTACCTCTCGTCCGTTCGGCGGAAAAAATCGCTGATCGCGCTATCGATCCCATCCAGACTGTTTATCAGCAGTCGATAAGACTCACGGCGATACTCTCCAACAAGAACAGCAGCCGGAGCTTCCCATGCCAGAAGACTACGAAAGCGATCCGCACCCCTGCCCGAAACCGGCGGGGCACTCCGACTTCAACGAAATGGCTGCTGCCGTCGCCGCCGCCATTTCCGTCTGGGCGCTGACCACCCTGGTCGCCTTGCTCGCGGGTTATCACGGCAGCGGTCCGACCAATGCCATCAACCTGCTGGTGATCCTCGCAGGCGCTCTGGGGTTCGTTGGACGGCGCTGGCAACTGGGGCGTCGGTGTCGCTCCGTACAGCGCGCCAGATAGCCGGCGGAACCCAACAATCTGCCTACTGATTCTCACCGGAGGCGGAACTGGTTATCATCGCCGCCCTGAAATCATGGCAGGGATGCTCATGTCTTATCTGGTCTTGACCCGTCGCACCGACGAAATCATCAATCTTTCCCTGAAGCCAGGGGCCGATGAAGAACAGGTGCTGGACCTGCTGTTCAATGGCGGCATCAACATCCGCATTCTCAAGGTGCAGGGCGACCGCGTGCAGGTAGGCATCCAGGCGCCGACCGACATCAGCGTGATGCGGCAGGAATTGCTGCCCTTCTGAGTCGCCGCTGACCGACGGTCGCTACCGCAACCAGGGCGAGTGGCGGTTGCGCACGTACTCGAAACGCCCCTCCAGACCCCGCCATTCAATGCCCTGCCAGAGCTCCGGCGCCAGCGTGCCTTCGGCCTGCAGGTCCGCTCGATAGTGGGCGAAGAATGGCTGGCCGTCGCGCAGGACGATGACGTTGTGGCGCTCTTCGATCTGGGCGATGAGATCCAGGACCGCTTCGGCCGAGCGACCGCCACTCAGGCAATAGCAGCTGCCATATTGATGCAGCATGCTTGCGAAGCGGTAACGATAGAGAGTGCAGCGATCAGTCTCGAGGTGAACGCTCTGCCCCTTGGCATCCTGCAGGGCATGGTGGACGCAATGGTCGCAGTCCTCGAATTCCTGACGCGACTCCACCCATTCACCGAGAAACTGCTTCTTCCACCGCCATACCAGCAGCCCACGATCTTCAGGCCGTGAATACACGCTGACCTTGTAGAACATCGCTCGACTCCTCTTTTATTGTTATGCGCCGAAGTCACCTTCCAAGGTCTGCCGTTTGCCGCTCGCCCCTTGGGATCGCACGCGCTGTAGCGTACGTTTTCAGCATCGCTCCATTTGCCTGAGGCGTCCAGCCATTCCCAGGCGCCGGGCACTACCGCTCGACGGCGCGCAGTTTCGTCGACGCCATTGCGCTTGGCTGCCGAAAAAGTCGCGGCTTCGTCCAATTTCCATACAAGATGCAAGCGGCGGCACTTGCCGGATCAGCTGTTCCAGATCACGGCAAAACCCCACTCCAGAGCCGGATACAAGACAGGTACAGCTTTTCGTACCGCCTATCAGGCAACTCGATGTGGCCTGCTCAAGTTCTCTGCAGCGGACTAGTATTCAGCCAACATCGGCGCCTGGACCGATTCAAAGGCTCGCGTTAACAAGGACTTGGCAGGTCCTGACGTCATGCTGCCGACGCCAGACCGCGTTGCCGACGAGCAGTTGAAGAGGCGCTCCAGAGCGCTCGTCCTTTCGATAGTGATAAAGGCAAAGCTACTCGAAGAATCCCTTATCGACTCAAGGACTTTTTATGTCTGGTCTGGATAGCGACTTCAACGAAGCGCTTCATTACGCCATCAGAAACTGCCCTGCCCGTACGCCTGAGCAACGGGCCGCCATCGACCATGCCGAGAAGGTCATCCGCCAGGGGCCAGCCGCGCTCTCTCCGCTGGAGCGCAAGACCCTGGTCTTGGAACTGGGCTTCTGGCTGGACCGTTACCAGCGCCTGCAGGAATTCTCCGGCCAACGCCTGGTTGGTGCAGCGGCGGAGCCAAGCTGCTGCCTTGCGAACCAGGTCAGGGGCAAGGCTAGCTAGCCAAACGTCAGGCAATAAAAAACCCCGAGGTGCCTGGCACGCTCGGGGCTTCTGGATATGGCGGAGAGATAGGGATTTGAACCCTAGGAGCCATTGCTGACTCAACGGATTTCGAATCCGTCCCGTTCGACCACTCCGGCATCTCTCCAACGCGGCGCATGATACCAGCCATGGGGGCAAAAGCGAACAAGCAATTGCAAAAAAAGCTCTGGTATCAGCGGCTTGCGTTTAGAGTGGGACGCCCAGGCGCTGGGCGACCTCTTCGTAGGCCTCGATCACGCCGCCCAGACCCTGGCGGAAGCGATCCTTGTCCATCTTCTTGCGGGTTTCCTTGTCCCAGAGACGGCTGCCGTCCGGGCTGAATTCGTCGCCCAGCACGACCTTGCCGTGGAACAGGCCGAATTCGAGCTTGAAGTCCACCAGCAGCAGGCCGGCGTCGTCGAACAGCTGCTTGAGGATGTCGTTGATGCGGAAGGTCAGCGCCTTCATCTCGGCCAGTTGGTCGAGGGTGGCCCAGCCGAAGGCCTGGACATGGCTTTCGTTGACCATGGGGTCGTGCAGCGCATCGTTCTTCAGGAAGAGTTCGAAGGTCGGCGGCGTCAGCTCCAGGCCCTCTTCCACGCCCAGACGGCGCACCAGGCTGCCAGCAGCGAAGTTGCGTACCACGCACTCCACCGGAATCATCTCTAGCTTCTTGACCAGGCACTCGTTGTCGCCCAGCAGTTGTTCGAACTGGGTGGGGATACCGGCGGCTTCCAGCTTCTGCATGACGAAGGCGTTGAACTTGTTGTTCACCATGCCCTTGCGCTCGAGTTGCTCGATGCGCTCGCCATCGAAGGCAGAGGTATCGTTGCGGAACAACAGGACCAGGCGATCGGGATCGTCGGTGGTGAATACCGACTTGGCCTTGCCACGGTAGAGTTCTGCGCGTTTTTCCATCTTGGACTCCGGTTCGAATGGCTTGCAGGCTGTGGACGAACGCAGGTGAGACGAGCGGTTCGGGACGAGTACAGCCGGGAAGCGCAGTTTACATAGGATCGTGGGTATTTTGGCCGTGCAGGAGCGCCCGGCCGCTAAAGAAAACCGGGTCAGCGTCTCAGGCGATGGCCTGCCACTCCAGTCCCTGCTGCTGATCGGCGATCTGCAGCCAGTCCGCGTCGCAGCCGAGCACGTTGGTAAAGCAGGCGCGGGCAAGCCAGGGGTTGTTGTTCTTTTCGCTCAGGTGGGCGAGCACCAGATGCTGCAGGCCCGGACAGGCCAGCTCCATCACCAGCTCGGCCGATTGCCGGTTGTTGAGATGCCCACGCACCCCACCAACCCGCGCCTTGAGGTGATAGGGATAGGGTCCCGCGGCGAGCATATTGCTGTCGTGGTTGGCTTCGATCACCAGGGCATCCAGACCGCGGTAATGGGCCAGCACGCCGGGAGTGGCCTCGCCGAGATCGGTGAGCACGCCGAGGCGCTTGCGGCCGTCGTCGAAGACGAACTGGGTCGGCTCCAGGGCGTCGTGGGACACCTGCACCACCGTCACCTCCAGGGCATCCAGCACCAGCCGCTCGCCGTCCACCAGCAAGCCTTGGGCCGCTACTGGCTTGCGCAAGCCGCGACCGGTACCAGCGCTGTAATACACCGGCACTCCGTGCTTGCGCGCTAGGAGCTCGACGCCCTGCACGTGATCGGAGTGTTCGTGGGTGACCAGGACGGCGTCCAGCTGGGCAGGTACCACGCCCAGCCGGGCCAGACGACGTTCGGCTTCCCGCAGGGAGAAGCCGCAGTCGATCAGCACATAGCTGTTATGGCTGTGCACCAGGGTCGAGTTGCCCCGACTGCCGCTGCCCAGGATTGCGAAGCGCATACTGCATGCTCGTCTGAAGCTTTTTCAGCACGCCTTCGGCGATGTCCTGGGGTGCTGCGGTGTTGATGGTCTTGTCCAGGGTGACCTGGACGGTGTTGCCTACCGAGGTGAGGCGCACCTGGAAGCGCCGTGCGCGGGCGTCTTCCTCTTCCTTGGTCTCGCCCTTGCCAAACATGCGGCCGAAGAAGCCCGGCTTGCGCTCTTCGGGTTTCTGCGCGCCTTCGGCGATGTTCACGTAGTAGACACCCAGGCTGCGATCCATGTCGTCGACGCGGATGTCGGCGCCTTCGATGGCGCGACCCACGCTGGACCAGGCGCGATTCAGATCGCTTTCCAGCACCAGCATGGGCACGCCACTGCCGTCGACCTCGTAGGTCACGCGCTCGGGGGTATCGTAGCCACCGGCAGCCAGCAGCGAGACCGAGCCACTGCCCTGCTCGCTGCGGTCCAGGCCGGCCAGCACCTGATTCAGCAGGGCGTCATCGAGCGCCGAGCTGTTCTGGCTGCTGGACCAGGACGGCTCGCTGGAGCTGCCCTGGCTGCGGGTCTGGGTCTGGAGGAAGATCTCGCTGCTGCCCGATTGCACGCCCGGCTCGATGCGCAGGCGGGTGCGCAGCTCGGTGCCCGGCTGCAGGCGGCCATTGGTGCTCAGGCTGCGGGCCAGGGGCGTCGACAGCTCGGTCGGCGACTGCCAGGCGGTGATGATCTCACCGGTCTGCGGACGCTCTTCGGCGATGCGGAAGCCATTGTCGGTCAGGTACTGACGGGCCACCGGCCAGACGTTGGCCGGGACCTTCTGGGCGGCCAGCCAGCGGGCGTTGCCGCTGCGCTGCACGCTGAACTGCTCGTTGCCACTGCCCTGGACGGCCAGCGCCTGGGGTTTCGGCACTTCGAAGCCATAGGAGCGATTCTGGGTGTCGGCCACGTTGGCCGGGATCGGCAGCAGCGGATCCATAGGTTTGGCCTGGACATCGGTCGGCACCTGCATGGGGCCGGTTTCGCGGGATTCGAGATAGTCATTGCCGCGATCGCGGAAATAACCGTGCTCGCCCCACACCCAGCTGCAGCCACTGGCGGTGGCCACGGCCAGCCCCAGGGTGGTCAAACCCAGAACACGTTTCATCGACTGTTTCCTGATCACGCCAGCACTCCCGCCTGACGCAGGGCCTGACGTACCACTTCATGGCAGCGCGAGCTCAGCCAGGTCAGCGGCAGGCGGATACCGGCGTCGATCATGCCCATTTCGTGGAGGGCCCACTTCACCGGGATCGGATTCGATTCGATGAACAGATTCTTGTGCAGCGGCATCAGCTTTTCGTTGAGCGCGCGTGCGGTGTCGGCATCGCCCCGCATGGCGGCGGCGCAGAGTTCGCTCATCGCCCTGGGCGCCACGTTGGCAGTCACCGAGATGTTGCCCTTGCCGCCCAGCAGCATGAGCTCCGCAGCGGTGGCGTCATCGCCCGAGTAGACCAGGAAGTCCTTGCTGACACGGGAGAGGATGTCGCGTGCGCGGGCCAGGTCGCCGGTGGCTTCCTTGATACCGATGATGTTCGGCACCTTGGCCAGGCGCTCGACGGTCTCGGCCAGCATGTCGCAGGCGGTACGGCCCGGCACGTTGTAGAGGATCTGCGGGATGGCGACGGTTTCGGCGATCATGCGGAAGTGCTGATACAGGCCTTCCTGGGTCGGCTTGTTGTAGTAGGGCACGACCAGCAGACAGGCATCGGCGCCCGCGTCCTTGGCGGCGCGGGTCAGGTCGATGGCCTCACGGGTGGAATTGCCACCGGTGCCGGCGATGACCGGGATGCGGCCCTTGACCTGCTCGACCACATGACGGATCACGGCCACGTGCTCGTCGACGTCGACCGTGGCGGATTCACCCGAGGTGCCCACCGCGACGATGGCGTCGGTGCCTTCGGCGAGATGGAAGTCCACCAGCTTGGTCAGGTTGTCCCAGTCGATACGCCCCTGGGCGTCCATAGGGGTGACCAGCGCCACCATGCTCCCCGCAATCATGCAACCGCTCCTGCCGGAAAAAGAGAGCGGTAATGGTACTGACGCCTCTGCGCCAGCACAAGCAACGTGCCCCCAACGGGCATTCCCCCCGCGAGCGCTTTTCGCTACCCTTTCGCCTTTGCCAGTCTGTATCTCCCCTGCCAGGAACCCTAATGTCCGCTACCCCCCCGATTCGCGAACAATTTCTCGTCATCAGTGCGCTGGGCGCCAATCCCATGGAACTGACCAACGTGCTCTACCGCAGCTGCATGGACAACCGGTGCGCGGTGGTCAGCAGCCGGCTGAGCCGCCACGGGGAATACAGCGCGTTGATCCTGCAGGTCTCGGGCAACTGGGACGGTCTGGCGCGCCTCGAAGGGGGCCTCGCCGGCCTTGGCAAGCGTCACGGCTTCACCGTCGGCGTCACCCGCAGCGCCGCCCTGGAGAATCGCCCCCAGGCCCTGCCGTACGTCGTCTATGTCAGCGCCGCCTATCGTCCGGACATCCTCAACGAACTCTGCCAGTTCTTCGCTGACCACAAGATCGAGGTGGAGAACCTGGTCTGCGATTCCTACCAGGCGCCCCAGACCGGCGGCACCATGCTCAACGCCACCATCACCGTGACCCTGCCGGCTGGCACCCAGATCAGTTGGCTGCGCGACCAGTTCCTGGATTTCGCCGACGCCCTCAATCTCGATGCCCTGATCGAGCCCTGGCGCCCGCAGAGCAACTGACAGGACCCGCAAGGAGCTGCCCATGAGCGTGACCCTCGACCAACCGCTTCCGGATTTCCAGGCCCAGGCCACCAGCGGCCTCGAGGTCTCGCCCGCCAGCCTGCGCGGTCGCCAGGCGGTGCTGTACTTCTATCCCAAGGACAACACCCCCGGCTGCACCACCCAGGGCCAGGGCTTTCGTGATCTGCACGAGCAGTTCCAGGCGGCCGACACCCTGATCCTGGGCGTCAGCCGTGACAGCCTGCGCACCCACGAAAATTTCCGCACCAAGCAGGGCTTTCCCTTCGAGCTGATCAGCGACAAGGACGAGACCCTCTGCCAGCTGTTCGACGTGATGCGGCAAAAGAAGCTCTATGGCAAGGATTACATCGGCGTGGATCGCAGCACCTTCCTCATCGACCGGGAAGGTGTGGTGCGCCAGATCTGGCGCGGCGTGAAGGTGCCCGGGCACGTCGCCGAGGTGCTGGCCGCCGCCCAGGCGCTGAACGGAGCCTGATCAGGCCTTGCGCAGCCAGTAGCGGAAGGTCTCCCCTGCCACCTCTTCACCCACCAGAGCGTGTCCCGACAGCTTGGCGAAGGTGCGGAAGTCGCGTTGCGAGCCGGCATCGGTGGCCGTAACGGCGAGGACCTCGCCGGTTGCCAGACGGTTGAGTTCCAGCTTGGCTTTGAGCAACGGCATGGGACAGCTCAGGCCGGTGGCGTCCAGCTGGGCGGTCACCGCGCCGGTGTAGGGTTGGCTCAGGTCGGCCATGGGATTCTCCATTGTGGGGTACGCCAGTGTCAGGGTCGCTAGGCACCTAGACGGCGGGCCGCTAAAGTAGCCCTTTTGCGGCCACGAGTCATGCCATGAAAGTCCTGCGCCCTGCCCTGCTGTCCCTGGCGCTGCTCGCCGCGCCCTTCCTGGCGCAGGGGGCGAACGATCTGCCGTCGCTGGGCGATGCCAGCTCTTCGATCGTCTCGCCCGAGCAGGAGTTTCAGATGGGCCGCGCCTGGCTGAGCATGTTGCGCGGCCAGGTCCCGGCCATCAACGATCCGCAGCTCAAGCAATTCGTCGAACAGACCGTCTACAAGCTGGCCGAGACCAGCGACCTGCAGGACCACCGCATGGTCTTCATCCTGATCAAGGATCCGGAGATCAACGCCTTCGCCGCGCCCGGCGGGGTGATCGGGGTCAATGGCGGGCTGTTCCTGAAGTCGGAGACCGAAGCCGAGTACGCGGCGGTCATGGCCCATGAGCTGGGTCACCTCATCCAGCGCCACTTCGCCCGCGGGGTGGAAAACCAGCAGCGCATGCAGTTGCCGCTGATGGCCGCGCTGCTCGCCGGCATCGTAGCTGCGGCCGCGGGCGGTGGCGATGCAGGAATCGCCGCCATTGCCTCGACCCAGGCGGCGGCCATCCAGAGCCAGTTGCGCTTTTCCCGGCTCAATGAGCAGGAGGCCGACCGGGTCGGCATCGTCAACCTGGAGCGCGCCGGCTACGATCCGCGCGCGATGCCGGAAATGTTCGGCCGTCTCGCCCGCCAGTATCGCTACGACCGCACCCCGCCGGAATTCCTGCTGACCCACCCGGTCACCGACAGCCGGATCGCCGATACCCAGGCGCGTGCCGAGCGTTTTCCCAAGGGCGGCGTGGAGGACAGCAAGCGCTTCCAACTGATGAAGGTGCGTGCTCAGATGTATTTCGAGGAAACCGCCGGCCTGCTGGTGAAGCGCTATAGGGCCCAGCTGCAGGAAAACCCGGACAACGATGCTGTACGCTACGGCCTGGCCATGGGGCTGACCAAGCAGGGTCAGCTCAACGAGGCGCGCGACACCCTGGCGCCGCTGCTGCGCAAGGCGCCGGACGACATCAGCTACAACCTCGCCCAGGTCGATCTGGACATCACCGCCAATCGCCTACCCGACGCCCAGAAACGGGTGCAGCGGCTGCTGGAGCTCTATCCAGACGATCTGGCCGTGAGTCTGGCCCAGGTGGACATGCTCGGCCGCACCAAGCAGGCCAAGGCCGCCAGCCAACTGCTCGACAAGCTGCTCAAGCAGCGGCCGATCGATCCGGATCTGTGGAACCAGGCGGCGGACGTCCGCGGCCAGGCCGGTGATCTGGTCGGGGTGCACCAGGCGCGAGCCGAGTACTTCGCCCTGACCGGCGACTACAACCAGGCCATCCAGCAGCTGGGCTTCGCCAAACAGCGTGCGGCCAGTAACTATCAGCTGGCCGCGCGAATCGACGCCCGCCAGCAGGAGATGATCGCCCAGCGCAAGCTGAGCGAAGAGATCCTGCGCTAGCGTCCCAGGCAGCGCCTATTAGGCGTTGCCCTTGATCCTTAGCTGCAGCGCCTGGGTGAAGTCGAGCATGCGCTTGAGCGGCTTGACCGCCCGGGGGATGAGGGCTGGATCGACCAGCACCTCGCCGGAGCCGTCGAGCAGGCAGTTGAGGGTGCGCTCCAAGGTATTCATCGCCATCCAAGGGCAGTGGGCACAGCTGCGGCAGGCGGCGCCGTTGCCGGCGGTGGGCGCCTCGATGAAGGTCTTGTCCGGACAGGCCTGCTGCATCTTGTAGAAGATGCCGCGATCGGTGGCGACGATGAACTGGCGATTGGGCAGCGTCTGGGCGGCCTTGATCATCTGGCTGGTGGAACCGACATGGTCAGCCAGTTCGATCACCGCCTCGGGCGATTCCGGATGCACCAGAATGGCGGCCTCCGGGTAGAGCCGCTTGAGGTCTTCCAGCTGGCTGGCCTTGAACTCCTCGTGGACGATGCAGGAGCCTTCCCACAACAGCATGTCGGCACCGGTCTCGCGCTGGATGTAGCGACCCAGGTGACGATCGGGCGCCCAGAGGATGGTCTCGTCGTTGTCCATCAAGTGCTCGACGATATCCAGCGCGCAGCCGGACGTCACTACCCAGTCCGCGCGCGCCTTCACGGCGGCGGAGGTGTTGGCATAGACGACCACGGTGCGCTCGGGGTGCTGGTCGCAGAAGGCGGAGAATTCGTCCACCGGGCAGCCCAGGTCCAGGGAGCAGGTGGCTTCCAGGGTCGGCATCAGCACCCGCTTTTCCGGGTTGAGGATCTTGGCCGTCTCGCCCATGAACTTGACCCCGGCCACCACCACAGTGGACGCCGGATGGCGATTGCCGAAGCGGGCCATCTCCAGGGAATCGGCGACGCAACCGCCGGTCTCCTCGGCCAGGGCCTGGATCAGCGGATCGGTGTAGTAGTGGGCCAGGAGCACCGCGTTCTGCGCCTTGAGCTCGCGGGCGATGGCGGTCTTGTAGGCCGCGATCTCGTCCGGACCGAGCGCCTTGGGCTGCTTGGCGGCCAGATGGGCCTGGACCAGGAGACGTTCGGAAATCTGCACCATGGCGGGTACCTGAAAACGGTGGTCGTCAAGGCCGCGCATCATAGCAGCATCCTCGCCGACTCCCTATGGTCGCCAGCGGCACCTCCGTGATGAGTGGCCATGTGCCGCTAATGTCTGGCAACACTTGGCTTTTCACTTCTCCGGCGGCCGGGGGTCCGAGACAGGAACGCCCGGCGAGCGTCTCGCCGGCCCCTGCTGCTGGAGACCTATCGTGCCGCCCCGTTCGACCTCGCGCTCCCGGACCCCCGATCACGCTCTCGCCACCCTCCTCGATGAGCTACGCGCCCTGCACGGCGCTCTGCAACAGGCCAGCGCGGACCCACGGCTGGATCGGCAGGCGCTCAATCCCGCCTACCGGGCCAGCGCGCAGAACCTGCTCGCCTATCTGGCGCTGCGCGATGGCGACCTGCATAGCCTGCAGCTGCAGCTCTCCGCCCTGGGGTTGTCCTCTCTGGGCCGCTCCGAAGCCGCGGTGCTGCCGGCGGTGACGACGCTCATCAACACCCTGGAACGATTGCTGGGTGGCAGCCCAGCGGCACGGCCTACCACCAAGACCGCCAACCCCCTGGCCGACCACGCCCGGACGCTGTTCGGCACCCCGTCCTCCGCACGGGCGGTGCGCATCATGGTCACCCTGCCACGGGAGGCCGCGGACAACTATTCGCTGGTACGCGACCTGCTGGCGGCGCACATGGATTGCGCGCGCATCAACTGCGCCCATGACGAACCGGCCAGCTGGCGACGCATGATCGAGCACGTGCGGCGGGCCAGCGCGGAGCTGGACCGGCCGTGCAGGGTGTTCATGGACCTGCCGGGACCCAAGTTGCGCACCGGCCCCATCGCCACGGGCGCGGCGGTGCAGAAGGTAAAGCCCGAGCGCGACGCCCAGGGTCGCGTACGCCATCCAGCGCGGATCTGGCTGACCGGTCGCCGCCGGTCGCGACCGGCGCCCTCCCCCGCGGCGGCCAGTATTCAGGTAGGCGAGCGCTGGCTGAGCGGCTTGCAGCCAGGTGACCGGATCCAGCTGACGGACACGCGTCGGGCGCAGCGTCGCTGGACGATCGTCGAGGTCACGGACCGCGGCTGCTGGGCGGAGGCGGCCAAGACCACCTATCTCGCACCTGGGCTGCACCTGAGCGTCGAGCGCTACGGACGCAAGCGGCACAGCCGCATCGGTGACTTCGCTCCGCAGCCAGGCGCTCTGCGGTTGGCCGAGGATGACCTGCTGATCCTGACCGCCGACCAGACGCCCGGCCAGTCCGCCAGCCATGACAGCGGCGGTCGCCTGCTGACACCGGCCACCCTGGGCTGCACCCTGCCCCAGGTATTCGCCGACGTGCGCGGCGGCGAGCCGGTCTGGTTCGACGACGGCAAGATCGGCGGGGTGATCGAGCGCGCCGATCAAGACGCACTGCACGTCCGCATCACCCATGCGCCCGGCGGCGCCAAGCTCAAGGGCGACAAGGGCATCAACTTTCCCCAGAGCACCCTGCGGCTGGCAGCGCTGGGCGACCAGGACCTCGCCGCCCTCGCCTTTGCCGCCGAGCATGCCGACGGCATCGAGATGTCCTTCGTCAACAGCGCGGACGACGTCCGCGCCTTGCTCGTGGAATTGGAACGCCTGCAGGCCGACCACTTGGCCGTGGTATTGAAGATTGAGACCCGGCGTGGCTTCGACAACCTTCCCGCGCTGTTGCTGGCGGGAATGCAGCGCGGCGGATTCGGCGTCATGATCGCCCGTGGCGATCTGGCGGTGGAAGGCGGCTTCGAGCGTCTGGCGGCCCTGCAGGAAGACATCCTCTGCCTGTGCGAAGCGGCCCATGTGCCGGTGATCTGGGCGACCCAGGTCCTGGAAAACCTGGCCAAGAAGGGCTCACCTTCCCGCGCCGAGATCACCGATGCCGCCACCGGGGTCCGCGCCGAATGCGTGATGCTGAACAAGGGCCCGCACATCCTCAAGGCGGTCGCCACCCTGGATGAGCTGCTGGTGCGGATGCAGGGCTACAACAGCAAGAAGCGCCAGATGCTGCGCAAGCTGGAACTGGCCTCGCCCTGGGCGGACTGATCCGCCCAGGGCCGGTTAGGCCTAGAGGACCTGCAGGCGACCCGCTTCCAGACGGACACGAGCCCCATAGGGCCAGGCCTGGTTTTCCGGGCCGTGGCCGCTGGGCAAGCCGCGGTAGAGGGCGATGCCGCGCGGGGCCAGCCATTCGGCAAAGATCTCTTCCAGCGACTGCTCGACGTTGCGCGGTGGACAATCGGTGAAGGTGCCCAGGCAGACGGCGCCGATGCGATGTTCGGTCAGGTTGCCCAGCAGCTGGCAGAGGCTGCGCTCCAGCCGGTAGTAGGGCTCGCCGACGTCTTCCAGCATGAGGATGGCGCCATCATGGGGACGCAGCGCTGCCGCCGTGCCGACCACGCTGGCCAGGGTGGTGAGGTTACCCCCGATCAGCTCGCCGGCAGGCACCTGGGCCGGACCGGCCAGGCGCTCCAGTTGCCAGCCCGGACGGGCACCGGCGCACAGCTCCAGCACCGACTCCAGGGAGCGGATACGGGCGGCCTGGGCTTCAGGATCCTCGTCACGACGCCCCCAGTCCAGCGCGCCGGGACCGTGGATTGCGGTGAGGCCACGGCGGTGAAAGGCTTCCAGCAGTACGGTCAGATCGGAGTAGCCGATCAGGGGCCGCCCCTTGCTGCTGGACAGCCGCGACCAGTCCAGCCAGGGCAGCAGCTGGGCGGAGCCATAGCCGCCGCGCAGGCACCAGACTGCATCCACGTCTGCCTGGCTGAACGCCCAATGCAGATCCGCTGCCCGCTCCTCGGCGGTTCCGGCGAGATAGCGATGGCGCTTAAGCGCCTGCTCCCCCAGCACCGCTTCGATACCGGTGGCCTGCAACTGCTCGACCGCTGCCGTGACCAGCTCTTCCTTGACCGCACCTGCCGGACTGACCAGCGCCACACGCCGCACGGGACTCATTCCAGCACCTCCACTGGCATGCCGGCCTCGATGACGCCACGGCCCAGGGGGATGACGTTCATGCCGAACAACATGCGGTTGTCATTGAAGCGGTATTCGCGCAGCGCGGTCAGCGGTTGCCGATCCGGATCCTTCTCGCCGGTCACCGGATCCTGGGTGATGACGATGCAGCGCGCGCAGGGACAGGCCACGGCGAAGTCCACCGTCCCGATGCGCAGTCGCTTCCAGCCATCCTCGGCATAGGCCGGCGTCCCTTCCACCACCAGATTCGGCCGGAAGCGCAGCATTTCCAGCGGTTTGCCGACGCGCGCCACCAGATCGGCCAGAGAGGCCTCGCTGGTCAGCAGCAGGGGAAAGCCATCGGCGAAGTGGACCTTCTGCCCGGGCTCGGCAAAATCAGTGTTGATCTGGCGAGCATGGCTTTCGGCAATGTGCACCAGGCGGCAAGGACGCCCGAGGAAGTCGCTCAGCCAGGCATCGGCTTCGGCAGCCACCGGCGCCTGCAGGGTATCGCGCCAGATGGTCACGCCGAGTTGCTCGTCTGCCGCGCCCGGCACCGCCACCTCGATCGGCGTCCGTCCCGGTGCGCTCAGGCGCAGGCGGTCAGCGGCCAGCCAGCGCGCCTCGATCTGATTCATCTGCGCCAGTTGGCGCAGGGTCAGGAAGCGGCCGGTGTCGGCATCTACCACCATCCAGCGGCGATCACCCACCAGGCCCAAGGCGTCCACCTCGGCCTGCGCCAGGGATTCCACGGCCGTCGACTTGACGGGATAACGATAGAGGGCACTGAGGTGCGACATGGGCGCGGCTTCCTGGCGGCGGACAAAGGCCGCCAGTGTAAGGGAGGCGCCGGAGCGGCGAAACCGCGGGAACTACTCCTCGGCCAGCGCCAGGCGCCGGCGCACTTCCTCGACCAGTTGATCGGGCTGGAACTTGGAGAGGAAGGCGTTGCAGCCCACCTTTTTCACCATGGCTTCGTTGAAGCTGCCGGACAGCGAGGTGTGCAACACCACATAGAGGTCGGCGAGGCGCGGATCCTGGCGGATCTCGGTGGTCAGGCGGTAGCCGTCCATTTCCGGCATCTCGGCATCGGTCAGTACCATCAGCAGCTTCTCGGTCAGCACCACGCCCTCGTCAGCCCAGGCCTTGAGCTTACGCAGGGCCTGCAGGCCGTCGGTGGCGACGTGGAATTTCAGATCCAGCTGCACCAGGGTGTCGCGCAACTGGCCAATGGCGGTGCTGGAGTCGTCGACCAGCAGCACCTCGCGGCCGCGGGCCTTGGCCAGCAGCGGATCGGCCAGGCGCTCCTGGGAGACCTTGACGTTGTAGGGGGCGATCTCCGCCAGCACCTTTTCCACGTCGATCACCTCCACCAGGCGGTCTTCGATGCGGGTGATGGCGGTCAGGTAGTGCTGGCGTCCGGCGCCGCCGGGCGGGGCCTGGATGCTGTCCCAGTTGAGGTTGATGATGCGATCGACGCTACCGACCAGGAAGGCCTGCACCGAGCGGTTGTACTCGGTGACGATGATGGTGCTGTTCTCGTCGGGGGTGATGGGTCGCATGCCGATGGCGGCGGCCAGGTCGATCACCGGCAGGGTCTGGCCACGCAGGTGGACCACGCCGCAGATCATCGGATGGCGCTTGGGCATCTGGGTCAGGCGCGGCAGCTTGAGGACTTCCTGCACCTTGAACACGTTGATGGCGAACATCTGCCGGCTGGACAGCTGGAACATGAGAATTTCCAGACGGTTCTCGCCAACCAGCTGAGTGCGTTGATCGACGGTGTCGAGAATGCCGGCCATGGAAAGTCCACTCCAAAGATAAGTCAGGTCACAGGCTATCGGCGGCTGACGCCAGTTCTTGAGTCCCGGAAATAGGAAAGCCGCCCGAGGGCGGCTTCCAGAACAGACGCGCGGATCAGGCGCGCGGCAGGGTCACGCCGCGCTGGCCCTGGTACTTGCCGCCGCGATCCTTGTAGGAGACCTCGCAGGCCTCGTCGGATTGCAGGAACAGCATCTGGGCCACGCCCTCGTTGGCGTAGATCTTGGCCGGCAGGGTCGTGGTGTTGGAAAACTCCAGGGTGACGTGGCCTTCCCACTCGGGCTCCAGCGGCGTGACGTTGACGATGATGCCGCAGCGGGCGTAGGTGCTCTTGCCCAGGCAGATGGTCAGGACGTCGCGCGGAATGCGGAAGTATTCCACGGTGCGCGCCAGGGCGAAGGAGTTCGGCGGGATGATGCAGACGTTGCTGACCACATCGACGAAGCTCTTGTCATCGAAGTTCTTCGGGTCCACCACCGCGGAATGGATGTTGGTGAAGACCTTGAATTCGTTGGCGCAGCGCACATCGTAGCCGTAGCTGGACACCCCGTAGGAGATCACCCGGCTGTCGTCCGCGCCGCGCATCTGGCGCTCGACGAAGGGCTCGATCATGCCGTGCTCCTGGGCCATGCGGCGAATCCACTTATCCGATTTGATGCTCATGGCAGGTCTGGCTCCGGGGCGAAAAAATTGACCGCGCATTCTAGTGGATAGCCGCGCGGTCTCAAAGGCGAACGGACGAAATCAGTCGTCGCTCACGGTGATGGTCGGCATGCCGCCGCCAGCCTGGCCGCCCTGGGCGATGCGGGCACCGACCTTGCGCGCCAGTTCTTGGTAGATCAGCGCGATCTGGCTGTCCGGATCGGCGATGGCGGTGGGCCGTCCGGCGTCGGCCTGCTCGCGGATGGCCATGGCCAGCGGCAGCGAGGCCAAGAGGTCCACGCCGTACTGCTCGGCCAGCCGGCCGCCGCCGCCTTCGCCGAACAGGTGCTCGGCATGGCCGCAGTTGGAGCAGATGTGCACCGCCATGTTTTCCACCACCCCGAGCACCGGGATGTTGACCTTCTGGAACATCTCCACGCCCTTCTTGGCATCCAGCAGGGCCAGGTCCTGGGGCGTGGTGACGATCACCGCACCGGCCACCGGCACCTTCTGCGCCAGGGTCAGCTGGATGTCGCCGGTGCCCGGCGGCATGTCGATCACCAGGTAGTCCAGGTCATTCCAGGCGGTTTGCGTGATCAGCTGGATCAGGGCGCCGGAGACCATGGGGCCGCGCCAGGCCACCGGGGTCTTGTCGTTGGTCAGGAAGGCCATGGACATGACCTCGACGCCATGGGCCTGCAGCGGGATGAACCACTTCTCGTCACGCACCTCGGGACGGGTGCCCTCGGCGAAGCCGAACATGATGCCCTGGCTGGGGCCATAGATGTCGGCGTCCAGCACGCCGACCCGGGCGCCTTCGCGGGCCAGCGCCAGCGCCAGGTTGGCAGCCGTGGTGGACTTGCCCACTCCGCCCTTGCCCGAGGCCACGGCGATGATGTTCTTGACGTTGCCCATGGCCTCCAACTGCGGCTGCGCCGCGTGGGGCGCGATGGTGCAGTCGATCTGGATCTCGGCGGTCTCGACCCCGGGGACGTTCTCCAGCGCAGTCTTGAGCACCTGGGCCAGGCCACCCTTGAACAGTCCGGCGGCATAGCCCAGCTCGAAGCGGGCGCGCACCCGGCCACCGTCCAGCGCGAGGTCGCGCAGGGCGCCGGCGCTGAGCAGGTCCTGTTCGAGATAGGGATCGTGATACTGGCGCAGCGCGGCCTCGATGGCCTCGCGAGTCGGAGCGGTCATGCAGACTCCCGGAAACAGCGGATAGGAAAGAGAAGCTGCGGCCTATGCTACCCACTGTCCTTGCTAAAGCCTATCCACGCGGCGCTACACTCCCGGCTTTCCCCTCGCCCGTGGAGCCCTGCGTGAACGCCTCTTCCTTGCACATCAGTTCCACCTTCGACAGCGGCGCCGTCGAGGTGCTGTCCCTGGCCGATCACGCGGATATCCGCCTGCGCATTCGCCCGGACACCGCCTCGCCCTTCACCCAGTGGTTCCATTTCCGTCTCGAAGGCGCCCGCGGCCTACCCTGCCAGCTGAGCTTCGACAACGCCGGCGCGTGCGCCTACCCAGAGGGTTGGCGCGACTATGGCGTGGTCGCCAGCTATTGCGGGCAGGAGTGGTTCCGCATTCCCACCCGCTACGACGGCAAGACCCTGAGCTGGACCGTCACCCCGGAACACGACAGCCTGTTCTTCGCCTATTTCGAGCCCTATCCGGAGAGCCGTCACCTGGCCTTCGTTGGTGAGGCGCAACGCCACCCCGCCGTCCGTCTGGAAACCGTCGGCCGTTCGCTGCTGGGACGTTCGCTGGACCTGCTGCGCATCGGTACGCCGGGCGCTGGCAAGAAGAACATCTGGATCATCGCCCGCCAGCACCCCGGCGAGCCCATGGCCGAGTGGTTCGTGGAAGGCCTGCTGCGTAGGCTGCTCGGCCTGGGCGAACACCAGGGCGATCCGGTGGGCGCCAAGCTGCTGGAGCGGGCCGTGCTGCACGTGGTGCCCAACATGAATCCCGACGGCTCGGCGCTGGGCAATCTGCGCACCAACGCCGCCGGCGCCAACCTCAACCGCGAATGGCTGGAGCCGGACGAAGGACGCAGTCCCGAGGTGCTGGCGGTACGCCGCGCCATCGCCGCGAGCGGCTGCGACCTGTTTCTCGACATCCACGGCGACGAGGCCCTGCCCTATGTCTTCGTCGACGGCTGCAATGGCCTGCCCAACTTCGGTGAGCGCGAAGAGGCCGAGCAACAGGCCTTCCTGCAGCGCTTCCAACGTGCGAGCCCGGATTTCCAGACCCGGTACGGCTATCCCCGTGGTCACTTCGGCAGCGAAACCCTGAAACTCGCCACCAAGTATGTCGGCCATACCCATGGCTGCCTGGCCCTGACCCTGGAGCTGCCGTTCAAGGACAACGCCAATGACCCCCGCCCGGATGTGGGCTGGAACGGTGCCCGCAGCGCCGCCTTGGGCGCGGCCATGGTCAATGCCCTGTACTGGCAGCTGGCCGATCTCTAAATGCTCGAAGTCTGCTGCGCGTCGGCCAGACGGCGTTGGAAACTGCCTCAGAATGCTCATTTACCCGTTGTAAACTGCGCCTCTTCGGCAATTTCCGCCTTGCCTGGCGCTAGCTCGCAGGACTTCGCGCTTTTCAACGCCCATCCCCACGGATGAAACCGACCGGCCATTTCGCTATGATGGTCGGTCAACTTATCAGCGCCGCGATCCAGCCAAGACCATGACCGAGCCCCGCAAGATTCTCGTCACCAGCGCCCTGCCCTACGCCAACGGCTCCATCCACCTCGGCCACATGGTCGAGTACATCCAGACCGACATCTGGGCCCGCTTCCAGCGGCTGCGCGGCAACCAGTGCATCTATGTCTGCGCCGACGACGCCCACGGCTCGGCCATCATGCTGCGCGCCGAGCGCGAGGCGATCACGCCCGAGCAGTTGATCGACAACGTCAAGCGCGAGCACAGCGCCGACTTCGCCGACTTCGGCGTGGCCTTCGACAACTTCCACTCCACCCATGCGGAAGAGAATCGCGAGCTGTCGCGCGCCATCTACCTGAAGCTGCGGGAGAACGGCCACATCGCCACCCGTCCGGTCACCCAGTACTTCGACCCGGACAAGCAGATGTTCCTGGCCGACCGCTTCATCAAGGGCACCTGCCCCAAATGCGGCAGCGCCGACCAGTACGGCGACAACTGCGAGAAGTGCGGCGCCACCTATGCGCCCACCGAGCTGAAGGACCCCAAGTCGGCCATCTCCGGCGCGACCCCGGTGCTGCGCGAATCCGAGCACTTCTTCTTCAAGCTTCCCGACTTCGCCGAGATGCTCAAGGGCTGGACCCGCAGCGGCGCCCTGCAGGAATCGGTGGCCAACAAGATCGCCGAATGGCTGGACGCCGGCCTGCAGGAATGGGACATCTCCCGTGACGCGCCCTACTTCGGCTTCGAGATCCCCGACGCCCCGGGCAAGTACTTCTATGTCTGGCTGGACGCGCCCATCGGCTACATGGCCAGCTTCAAGAATCTCTGCGACCGTCGTGACGACCTGGATTTCGACGCCTACTGGGCCAAGGACAGCACGGCCGAGCTGTACCACTTCATCGGCAAGGACATCGTCAACTTCCATGCGCTGTTCTGGCCGGCCATGCTCGAAGGCGCCGGCTACCGCAAGCCCACGGCGCTGAACGTCCACGGCTTCCTCACCGTCGACGGCCAGAAGATGTCCAAGTCCCGCGGCACCTTCATCAAGGCGCGCACCTACCTGGATCACCTGAATCCCGAATACCTGCGCTACTACTTCGCCGCCAAGCTCTCACGCCACGTCGAGGACATCGACCTGAACCTCGAGGACTTCGTGCAGAAGGTCAATTCCGACCTGGTGGGCAAGGTGGTCAACATCGCCAGCCGCTGCGCCGGCTTCATCCACAAGGGCAACGCCGGCCTGCTGGTGGATGCCCAGGCCGCACCCGAACTGGAAGCCGCCTTCCGCGCCGCCACGCCGAGCATCGCCGAGGCCTACGAGACCCGTGACTTCGGCCGTGCCATGCGCGAGATCATGGCCCTGGCCGACCGCGCCAACGCCTGGATCGCCGACAAGGCGCCCTGGAGCCTGGCCAAGCAGGACGGCAAGGCCGACGAAGTCCAGGCCATCTGCGCCCAGGGCATCGAGCTGTTCCGCCAGCTGGCGATCCTGCTCAAGCCGGTATTGCCCAACCTGACCGCCGCCGCCGAGGCCTTCCTCAATGTCGCCCCCCTGACCTGGGCCGACCTGGACACCCGCCTGGCCAATCATCAGCTCAACGCCTTCCAGCCCCTGCTCACCCGCATCGAACCCGCCAAGGTGCAGACCATGATCGACGCTTCCAAGGAAGACCTGGCCGCCCAGGCCGCGCCCGAGCCCGCCGGCAACGGCGAACTGACCAAGGCCCCGCTGGCCGAGACCATCGACTTCGATACCTTTTCCAAGGTCGACCTGCGCATCGCACTGATCGAAAAGGCCGAATTCGTCGAGGGCGCTGACAAGCTCCTGCGCCTGACCCTGGACATCGGCGACGCCAAGCGCAACGTCTTCTCCGGCATCAAGAGCGCCTACCCGGAGCCGAGCCAGCTCGAAGGTCGGCTGACCCTGTACGTCGCCAACCTGGCTCCGCGCAAGATGAAGTTCGGCGTCTCCGAAGGCATGGTCCTGGCCGCCGGCCCCGGCGGCACCGAGATCCACCTGCTCAGCCCCGACAGTGGCGCCAAGCCCGGCCAGCGGGTGATGTGACAGCGACGGCGCCGAGAGCCTGCTCAAAGGCGAGCGAGCTAGCGACAAACAAGGCGAACATGGCTGAGGAAGCGGAGTTTACAAAGCGTAAATGAGCATTCCGAAGCCATTTTCAACGCAGTTTGGCCGACGCGCAGCCGACTTTGAGCAGGCTCTCAGGGCGCCGTTCTTCCCCCAGCCCCGACCCTGATCATGAACGCCCACGCTACTCTCATCACCGCCATCGACGCCCTGCTGCCGCAGACCCAGTGCGGCAAGTGCGGCCATCCCGGTTGCCAGCCCTATGCGGCGGGCATCGCCGCGGGCGAAGCGCACAACAAGTGTCCGCCCGGGGGCGCAGCCACCATCCTCGAGCTTTCAGCGCTGCTGCAGCGTCCGCCGCTGCCCCTGGATTCGCCCTATCCGGTGACGCCCAGCCAGCGCGCGGTGATCCGCGAGGCCGAGTGCATCGGCTGTACCAAGTGCATCCAGGTCTGCCCTACCGACGCCATCCTCGGCGCGGCCAAGCTGATGCACACGGTCATCGAAAGCGAATGCAGTGGTTGCGAGCTGTGCCTGGCGCCCTGTCCGGTGGACTGCATCGATCTGGTGGCGGTGCCGGCACCGGTCGATCGCCAGGCGGAACGTCAGCGCGCGCAGTACTACCGCCGCCGCTTCGATGCCCGCCAGGCGCGCCTGCAGCGGGACCGCGAGCGACTGGACGCCGAGCGCCAGCGCCGTCAGGTGCCACCTGCGACCGCCACGGTTGCAGAGCACCCCGCCACGGCGGAATCCTCGCTCAAGCCGCTGAAGATCGCTGCCGCCATGGCACGTGTCGCCCTGCAGAAGGCCGAACGGCAACTGGCCCAATACGGCACGCCCGCACTGGAAACCCAGGTGCAGCAGTTGCGTGAAGCCGCCCAGCAGGCCCAGGCGGCCCTCGACCAGGCGCAGCAAGCGCCCGCCACTGCCAGCGCACCTGCTCTGGCGACGCCAGCCGCCGATCCCGCCGCCCTCAAGCAGGCGCGGATCGCTGCCACCCTGGCGCGTGCCCAGCTGACCAAGGCCGAGCGGGCCTTTGGTACCGAGCCAACACTCGAGCAGAACGCGCAACTGGAAACCTTGCACAGCGCCGCTCAGCAGGCGGCTCACCGCCTCGTGGCCCTGGAAGAGCAAATCGCCCGATGAACGCTGCCAAACGCCTGGAAATCTTTCGTCGCCTGCACGAGGACAATCCCGACCCCAAGACGGAGTTGGCCTATGCCTCGCCGTTCGAGCTGCTCATCGCGGTGATCCTCTCCGCCCAGGCCACCGACGTCAGCGTCAACAAGGCCACCGCCCGCCTCTATCCGGTGGCCAACACGCCCCAGACCATCCTGGATCTCGGGGTAGAGGGTCTGTCGGAGTACATCAAGACCATAGGGCTCTACAACA
This sequence comes from Pseudomonas sp. 313, assembly GCF_000316965.1. NCBI lineage: Bacteria > Pseudomonadati > Pseudomonadota > Gammaproteobacteria > Pseudomonadales > Pseudomonadaceae > Pseudomonas > Pseudomonas sp. 313. The sequence continues at coordinate 5,931 of NZ_ANBZ01000044.1, read as the reverse complement.
GCAAGGCCAAGAACGTCATCGAGACCTGCCGGCTGCTGCTGGAACGCCATGGCGGCGAGGTACCCCAGACCCGCGAAGAACTGGAGGCCCTGCCCGGCGTGGGCCGCAAGACCGCCAACGTGGTGCTCAACACTGCCTTCCGCCAGCTCGCCATGGCGGTGGACACCCATATCTTTCGGGTCAGCAACAGAACCAATCTGGCCCCCGGCAAGAACGTGGTGGAGGTCGAGCTCAAGCTGCTCAAGGTGGTGCCGAAGGCCTACCTGCTGGATGCCCACCACTGGCTGATCCTGCATGGCCGCTATGTCTGCCAGGCGCGCAAGCCCCGCTGCGGCAGCTGCCGCATCGAAGATCTCTGTGAATACAAGGCAAAAACCTCTGACGATTGAAAAAGGGCGTATCAAAGCCCTTCAGCGATTGAAAAAATCTTTTTTACCGGCCCCTGCTTTGTCGTTATAAGGTGCGCGAAAAGGTCCCGCCGCCCTGTCATGAGTGCGTGTGACCCTGTCCAGCCTTGCAGGAGTTACCAATGGCCGAAGACAAAAGCGATATCGATGTAGACGACGATTTCGAGACCGATGGCGAGACGCCTGAAACCGTCGAGCCCATCGTCATCAGCAAGACCAATCTGACCAAGCGGCGCCTGATCGACGACATGCTCGAAGAGCGTCGCCTGAAGCGGCAGATCTCCGAGTACGACTTCGATCTGTAGCCCATAAAAAACCCCAGCCTAGGCTGGGGTTTTGCGTTGCAGGGCCACCCTTACAGCAGGGTGCGACCCTTGCCGGCGGCGATGCGCATGCGCAGGGCGTTGAGCTTGATGAAGCCCGCCGCGTCCGCCTGGTTGTAGGCACCGCCGTCTTCTTCGAAGGTGGCGATGTTGGCGTCGAACAGCGACTCGTCGGACTGGCGACCGACGACGATGACGTTGCCCTTGTACAGCTTCAGCCGCACCACGCCGTTCACGTTGGCCTGGGAGGCGTCGATCATCTGCTGCAGCATCAGCCGCTCGGGACTCCACCAGTAGCCGGTGTAGATCAGGCTGGCGTACTTGGGCATCAGTTCGTCCTTGAGGTGGGCCACCTCGCGGTCGAGGGTGATGGACTCGATGGCGCGGTGGGCCTTGAGCATGATGGTGCCGCCGGGGGTCTCGTAGCAGCCACGGGACTTCATGCCCACATAGCGGTTCTCGACGATGTCCAGGCGACCGATGCCGTTCTCGCCGCCGATGCGGTTCAGTTCGGCCAGCACCGTGGCCGGGCTCAGCTCCTTGCCATCGATGGCGACGATGTCACCGTTGCGGTAGGTCAACTCGATGTAGGTCGGGGTGTCAGGTGCGGCTTCCGGGGACTTGGTCCAGCGCCACATGTCTTCTTCGTGCTCGGTCCAGGTGTCTTCCAGCACGCCACCCTCGTAGGAGATGTGCAGCAGGTTGGCGTCCATGGAGTACGGCGACTTCTTCTTGCCGTGGCGCTCGATCGGGATCTGGTGCTTTTCGGCGTAGTCCATCAGCTTCTCGCGGGACAGCAGGTCCCACTCGCGCCAGGGGGCGATCACCTTGACGCCTGGCTTGAGCGCATAGGCACCCAGCTCGAAGCGCACCTGGTCGTTGCCCTTGCCGGTGGCGCCGTGGGAGATGGCGTCGGCACCGGTTTCGTTGGCGATCTCGATCAAGCGCTTGGCGATCAGCGGACGGGCGATGGAGGTACCCAGCAGGTACTCGCCTTCGTAGACGGTGTTGGCACGGAACATCGGGTAGACGAAGTCGCGGACGAACTCTTCGCGCAGGTCGTCGATGTAGATTTCCTTGACGCCCATGGCCTGGGCCTTGGCGCGTGCCGGTTCGACTTCCTCGCCCTGGCCGAGGTCAGCGGTGAAGGTCACCACTTCGCAGTTATAGGTATCCTGCAGCCACTTGAGGATCACCGAGGTGTCCAGGCCGCCGGAATACGCCAGGACTACCTTCTTCACATCCGCCATGCCGTTCGCTCCCGTGTGTTGCGTTGAGTCGGAAAGCGACAAGTCTACTGGTCGCCTCGCCGCTTTTACAGGGGCGCGACGCACTCTGATGTCTGGGCGACATCCGGTCGGGTGGATCAGCCCTTGGGTTTGGCGGGCGGTGCCGGGGTAGGCGCCGGCGGTTCGGCCGGATTGGCGGCGGTGCTGGTGGTTGGCGCGGCCGCTGGTTCGCTGCTTGCCGGCGCCCGTGAGAACACCAGGGTCACCCGGCGATTGAGCGCGCGATTGGCCTTGCTGGTGTTGGGTGCCACGGGATACTGCTCGCCAAAGAAGCGCAGCTCGATCTGCTCGGCGGCGAAACCCTTGCTCTTGAGGTACTCCATCACGGCGATGGCGCGCAGGCGGGATTCCTGGCGATTGTCCAACCGGGTGCCCTGGTTGTCGCTGTAGCCGGAGACGATGACGTGATTGACCGTCGGATCGGCCTTCAGGTACTCGTCGATGAGATCGAGCTTGGCCTTGGCGAGGTCGTCCAGGGTATCGCCGCCGCCCGGGAAGCCGACCTGGGAATGACGGATCTGCTCGAAATTGACCGCCAGCAGCTTCTGGGTACAGGCCTGGAATTGCTGGTAGGCCGGCTCGAAGCGCACCGGCAGCAGCCGGACCTCGACCCGGTCATCCAGGGCACCTGCCCTGCTCACCTGGGGCATACGCCCTTCCATCAGCCCCGCCAGCAGGCGCTGCGCCTGCTGTGCGCTGGTGGCCAGCGCCTGTTCGCCCTCCACCACCTTGACCGAGCCGAGGCTGATGTCCCCGAGCCCCGGCTTCCAGGGCACTGCGGCCGCCTTGAGGTGGGCACTGCCCGCCGGCAGCCACTGGCCATTGGGCCGCAGCTCGAACACCGTGGCTTCGCCCGCGCGGCGCAGGAAGCCACCACTGCCGAAGCGCGGGATGGGCTGCAGCAGGCGACAGGCGAAGATGTCGCCCTCCACTTTCCATTCCACGCTCTCGAGCCGGCTCTGGAAGGTCATCCCCCAGGCCGGCACGGCGAGCAGCAGACAGGAAAGGAAGAGGTAACGCGGGCGCACGTCGGGCTCCGGAAAGAAAAAGTACCTGGGCTTCTTATCGGTCGAGGGCGCGGAAAACTTGAGCGCGGTCCCGCCGCACGGGTGCCGGCTACCCCCTTTTCCGGTAGCATTTCCCTACTTTCCCGCAGCCTGGAATCCCGCATGACCGACCGGATCACCCTTGCCCGTCCCGATGACTGGCACATTCACCTGCGCGACGGCGCCGCCCTGCCGCAGACCGTCGCCGACGCCGCCCGGGAATTCGGTCGCGCCATCGTCATGCCCAACCTGGTGCCACCGGTGCGCAACGCCGAACAGGCCGCCGCCTACCGCGAGCGCATCCTGGCCGCGCGTCCGGCCGGCAGTCGCTTCGAGCCGCTGATGGTGCTCTACCTCACCGACCGCACCAGCCCGGACGACGTACGCAGCGCCAAGGCCAGCGGCTTCGTGCACGCCGCCAAGCTCTATCCGGCCGGTGCCACCACCAACTCCGATTCCGGGGTCACCTCGCTGGACAACCTCTTCCCCACCCTGGAAGCCATGGCCGAGATCGGCCTGCCGCTGCTGATGCATGGCGAGGTCACCCATGCCGAGGTGGATGTCTTCGACCGCGAGAAGCGATTCATCGACGAGCACCTGGTGCGTATCGTCCAGCGCTTCCCGACGCTGAAGGTGGTGTTCGAGCACATCACCACCGGTGATGCCGCTGCCTTCGTGCGCGAGGCCCCGGCCAACGTCGGTGCCACCATCACGGTCCACCACCTGCTGTACAACCGCAACCACATGCTGGTGGGCGGGATCCGGCCGCACTTCTATTGCCTGCCGATCCTCAAGCGCAATACCCACCAGAGCGCCCTGCTGGACGCCGCCACCAGCGGCAATCCCAAGTTCTTCCTCGGCACCGATTCGGCACCCCATGCCCGTCACGCCAAGGAAGCGGCCTGCGGCTGCGCCGGCTGCTACACCGCCTATGGCGCCCTGGAGCTCTATGCCGAGGCCTTCGAAAGCCGCAATGCCCTCGACCGCCTGGAAGGCTTCGCCAGCCATTTCGGTGCCGACTTCTACGGCCTGCCGCGCAACACCGAGATCGTCACCCTGGTGCGCGAGGACTGGCAGGCGCCGGCCTCCCTGCCGTTCGGCGACCACGAGGTGATTCCGCTGCGCGCGGGCGAAACGCTGCGCTGGCGGCTGGAGGTGGGCGCATGAGCATGGACGAGACCTTCAGCGACGAACTGGATGCCAGCCAGCCGATGTCCGACTCGCGCATCCCCATGGCGCGCCGCTTTCGCGGCTATTTGCCGGTGGTGGTGGACGTCGAGACCGGTGGCTTCAACGCCGCCACCGATGCCCTGCTGGAAATCGCCGCCACCACCGTGGCCATGGACGAGGAAGGGGTGCTCTATCCGGATCACACCTACTTCTTCCGCGTCGAACCCTTCGTCGGCGCCAATATCGAACCGGCGGCGCTGGAATTCACCGGCATCAAGCTCGACCATCCGCTGCGCATGGCGGTGGGCGAAGAGCAGGCCCTGAGCGAGATCTTCAAGGGCGTGCGCAAGTCGCTCAAGGCCAGTGGCTGCAAGAGAGCCATCCTGGTCGGCCACAACAGCAGCTTCGACCTGGGTTTTCTCAATGCCGCGGTCTTGCGTTGTGGCCTGAAGCGCAATCCCTTCCACCCCTTCTCCAGCTTCGATACCGCTACCCTCGCCGGCCTGGCCTATGGTCAGACGGTATTGGCCAAGGCCTGTCAGGCGGCCGGTATCGAATTCGATAATCGCGAAGCCCACTCGGCCCGTTACGACACCGAGAAGACCGCCGAGCTGTTCTGCGGCATCGTCAATCGCTGGCGGGAGATGGGCGGCTGGGTCGACCTGGACTGATCGGACAACCGCCTGTCGCCCAGGACGTCTTTGATGAGATTTTGCCGCCTACACCTTTGACAATCATTCTCATTGTCATTAGCTTTAGCGGCACCTCCACTCATACAGCAGGCGATCCATGTACGTGTGTCTTTGCCGTGGCGTGACCGACAAGCATATTCGCGAAGCCATCTATGAAGGCTGCTGCAGTTATCGGGAAGTCCGGGAAAGCACGGGTTGCGCCACCCAGTGCGGCAAGTGCGCTTGCCTCGCCAAGCAGGTGGTCAAGGAAACCCTCGGTGAGCTACATGGTGCCCAGCAGCTCGCCTACGCCCTGGACGTCCCGCGCGCCTGAGCAACATCCCTGCAAAAAAAGCCGGACCTTGCGTCCGGCTTTTTTATTGTCTAATCAAACGCTTACGGAAAGGATGGAAAAGCTTTCGATTACCGTTCGATTTTCGTCGATTTTTCAACAACTTAAGCTTTTGACAAAGGGCCCTTCCACGCTCAGACTGCCGGCAATCCCACCCGATTTGCAGGTCCGGCCATGAAAGGCGATATCACCGTCATCCAGCACTTGAACAAGATCCTTGGCAACGAACTGGTGGCCATCAACCAGTATTTCCTGCACTCGCGGATGTACAACGACTGGGGTATCCGCAAGCTGGGTCATCATGAGTACAAGGAATCCATCGACGAGATGAAGCACGCCGATCGCTTGATCGAGCGCATCCTGTTCCTGGAAGGCCTGCCCAATCTGCAGGACCTGGGCAAGCTGATGATCGGCGAGAACACCCAGGAAATGATCCAGTGCGACCTGCGCCTGGAAATCAGCGCCGTGGCTGACCTGCGTGAAGCCATCACCTATTGCGAAAGCGTGCGGGACTACGTGAGCCGCGACATGCTCAAGAGCATCCTCGAGTCCGAGGAAGAGCACATCGATTGGCTGGAAACCCAGCTGAGTCTGATCGCCAGCGTCGGGATCGAGAACTACATCCAGTCGCAGATGCACGACGACGATTGATCGGGCAAACGCCCATAAAAAA
>NZ_ANBZ01000043.1:0-16805 GCF_000316965.1 Pseudomonas sp. 313 | reverse complement strand
TTTTTTTATGGGCCAAAGACTCAGGCGTCCTTGGTTTCCACGGCTTGCTTGATCAGGGTCTGCAGCTCGCCCTTCTCGTACAGCTCGGCCAGGATGTCGCTGCCGCCGACCAGCTCGCCGCCCACCCACAGCTGGGGAAAGGTCGGCCAGTTGGCGTACTTGGGCAGATTGGCGCGGATTTCCGGATTCTGCAGGATGTCGACATAGGCGAATTTTTCGCCACAGGCCATCAACACCTGAGCGGCACGGGAAGAGAAGCCGCACTGAGGCGCGTTCGGCGAACCCTTCATGTAGAGCAGCACGGGATTGTTGGCAATCTGGTCTTTGATGGTATCGATGATTTCCACGATGCACCTCGCTAATACGGTGGGACGATTGTAACGGAAAGGCCGGTGGAACGCCGGGATTTCCGCGACGTCCAGCCCGAAACAGGCGCGGCTCGACCTGGCAATCGACCACGTCTGTCGAGGCCCGTTCGCTCCGCCCGCAGCGATTTGGCAGACCAACTGGCAAACTTTGGCGGCGAGGCTGTGGTCAGGTTAAGGGTAGGCGCCACTCGGTGCGCCTGATCCAAGACCCAGGAGAACTCCATGAGCCTGTTCAGCAAGATCCTCTCGAAGCTCGGCATTGGTGAGGCCCACGCGGATACCCCCGCCGCAGCGCCCACCACCGGCGCGACCGATACCGCCGCACCTGCCGGCAACCCGGCCGCGACCGGCGGCGCCACTCCCATGAGCCAGGTGGACGTCGCCGCCAAGCTCGATGGCCTGGCCGCCCAGAAAGGCGAACAGCTCAACTGGAAGACCTCCATCGTCGACCTGCTCAAGCTGCTCGACCTGGACAGCAGCCTGACCGCGCGCCAGGAACTGGCCAAGGAGCTGAACTGCCCCGCCGACAAGCTGAACGACTCCGCCCAGATGAACATGTGGCTGCACAAGGCCGTTCTGCAGAAGCTGGCCGACAACGGCGGCAACGTTCCCACCGACCTACTGTAACCCCCACCCGTCCGCTACCCTGTCCCAGGCTAGCCGCCCTGAATTGAGGGCCTAGCCTGCGATGGTGGTAAAATGCGACATGAACTTATACCATTTCGCCTTTGGTCTTTCCGCCGTTTGAAACGGCATGCTCTCAGGTTCGCCGCGTCCTCCAGGGACGGCCGTTACCGGGACGGGACGCTAGGGTAACGAAATGACGGTTCGCCACTTTCTCTCTTTCATGGATTGTTCCTCCGCGGAACTCCGGCAACTCATCGCACGGGGCATTGAGCTCAAGGCCCTGCGTAACCGGGGTGTGCTGCACGAACCCCTGCGCAATCGCGTCCTGGGCATGATCTTCGAGAAGGCCTCGACCCGCACCCGCCTCTCCTTCGAGGCCGGCATGATCCAGCTCGGCGGCCAGGCGATCTTTCTCTCCTCCCGGGATACCCAACTCGGCCGCGGCGAACCCGTTCCGGACAGCGCCCGCGTCATGTCGAGCATGCTCGACGGCGTGATGATCCGCACCTACGCCCACGAGATGCTGACCACCTTTGCCGCCCATTCCCAGGTGCCGGTGATCAATGGTCTGTCGGATGACCTGCACCCCTGCCAGCTGCTGGCCGACATGCAGACCTTCTTCGAACACCGGGGCGATATCCGTGGCAAGACCGTGGCCTGGATCGGCGACGGCAACAACATGTGCAACAGCTACATCGAGGCGGCCGAACAGCTCGACTTCACCCTGCGCATTGCCTGTCCGGAAGGCTACGAGCCCAACCCGCGCTTTCTCGAACGGGCCGGCGACCGCGTGCAGCTGACCCGGGATCCGCGTGAGGCCGTGGCCCAGGCGCACCTGGTCAGCACCGATGTCTGGACCTCCATGGGCCAGGAAGAAGAAACCCGTCTGCGCCTGGCAGCCTTCAAGCCCTACCAGGTCACCGCCGAGCTGCTCGATGGCGCCGCCCCCGAGGTGCTGTTCATGCACTGCCTACCGGCTCACCGCGGTGAGGAAATCAGCCATACCCTGCTGGACGATCCGCGCGCCGTGGTCTGGGACGAAGCCGAAAATCGCCTCCACGCCCAGAAGGCGCTACTCGAATTCCTCATCAAGCCGCCGCTACACGCCTGATCCTGGCGTAGGCCTCGGTTGCGCCAGGCAGCCGAGGCCTTTGGCTCACAGCAACAGCTGCCCGCGCATGACCGTTACCGCCCGCCCGGCGATACTGACCCGATCGCCTTCCAACCGACACCTGAGTTGCCCACCGCGAGCGGAGAGTTGCTGGGCGGTGAGCATCCGCTTGGCCAGTCGCCGCGACCAGTAGGGAATCAGGCTGCAATGCGCCGAGCCGGTGACGGGATCCTCGTCCACGCCCACTGCCGGGGCGAAGAAGCGCGAGACGAAGTCGACCTCCTGTCCCCGTGCGGTCACGATGACGCCCTGCCAGGGCAGCCGGGCAATGGCAGCCAGATCCGGCTTGCAGTCACGCACCGCCTGTTCCGACTCCAGCAGCACCAGCAGCTTGTCCGCCGCCAGGGCATCCACCGGCGAGACCTGCAGGGCTCGCTCCAGTTCGGGCGTCACCCCCAGCTCCGTGGGCACCAACGCCGGAAAATCCAGCGCCAGCAGGCCATCGCCCTCGCGAAACACCCGCAGCACGCCCGACTGGCAGATGAACTCCAGTCGATCTCCAGGCTCTCCATAGGCTTCAAACAGCACATGAGCGGCTGCCAGGGTGGCATGACCGCATAATGGCACCTCGGTCCGCGGGGTGAACCAGCGAATCCGCCAGGTCTCGCCCTCGCGCACCACGAAGGCGGTTTCCGAAAGATTGTGCTCGGTGGCGATTCGCTGCAGCAGCTCGTCGGCCGGCCAGCTATCCAGGCGGTAGACGGCAGCAGGATTGCCGCGAAAGGCCTGATCGGTGAAGGCATCGACCTGATGAAATTCTAGGGACATGCACGCTACCTGAGCAGAAGAAGAGAAACAGCAAGCGTCAACGTCGCGCGGGCACCCGGCCTCTGATGATCCCTGTAGCGACGGCTACAGCCTAAGACCGGCCGATGGACAGGTTGTCTTCACAAGTCCTATGACCAAAATAGCAGGCGGCGTCGCATCGGCAATGAATTGTCGAACGTCGTCACTGTTTTTGCGCTCAGGAGCTTTGACAGTTTTCATATTTGAAATTAGATTTTCGGTTGCGAACAAATGGCCCATCGGCCACCTATAAATACAACAACCACGAGGCTCCCCCATGAGTACTCTTCTCGCTCCAACACTACGCGGTCAATGCATCGCCGAATTCCTCGGCACAGCCCTGCTCATCTTCTTCGGTACCGGCTGCGTGGCGGCCGCGAAGGTCGGCGGCGCTACCCTCGGTTTGTGGGAGATCAGTATCATCTGGGGCGTCGGCGTGAGCATGGCGGTCTACCTGTCTGCCGGTGTCTCCGGCGCGCATCTCAGCCCGGCCGTCACCATCGCCCTCTGGCTGTTCGGTGGCTTCGAAAGACGCAAGGTCCCGGCCTACATCCTGGCCCAGGTCGCCGGTGCCTTCTGTGGCGCGGCGCTGGTCTACGGCCTCTACAGCAGCCTGTTTTTCGATTATGAACAGGCCCACAACATGGTCCGCGGCAGCCAGGCGAGCCTGGAACTGGCCGGCGTCTTCTCCACCTATCCCCATCCTTCCCTGTCGATCGGTCAGGCCTTCCTGGTGGAAGCCGTCATCACCGCCATCCTGCTGGCCATGATCATGGCCCTCACCGACGACGGCAACGGCCTGCCCCGTGGCCCGCTCGCCCCCCTGCTGATCGGCCTGCTGATCGCCGTGATCGGTGGTTCCATGGGTCCGCTGACCGGCTTCGCCATGAACCCGGCCCGGGATTTCGGACCCAAGCTGATGGCCTTCTTCGCCGGGTGGGGTGAAATCGCTTTTACCGGTGGCCGCGACATCCCCTACTTCCTGGTGCCGATCTTCGGCCCCATCGTCGGTGCCTGCCTGGGCGCCGCCGGTTACAAGGCGCTGATCTGCCGCCACCTGCCCGGCCTGGCTTCCGGTGCCTGCGACGTCCCGGCCAAGGCCGAGGACAGCGCTCGCACCGAAGTGAACTCCGCTTCCAAAGCGTCCTGATCGCCGCGAATCACAATAAGGAATACGACCATGACCGACCAGAACAAGCAGTACATCGTCGCGCTCGACCAGGGCACCACCAGCTCCCGCGCCATCGTGCTGGACCGCAATGCCAACGTGGTGACCATCGCCCAGCGCGAATTCGCGCAGATCTATCCCCAGGCCGGCTGGGTCGAGCACGACCCCATGGAGATCTGGGCCACCCAGAGCGCGGTGTTCGTCGAGGCCCTGGCCCAGGCCAGCATCAGCACCGAGCAGATCGCCGCCATCGGCATCACCAACCAGCGTGAAACCGCCATCGTCTGGGACAAGCTCACCGGTCGTCCCATCTACAACGCCATCGTCTGGCAGAGCCGCCAGAGCACCGCGATCTGCGACCAGCTCAAGCGCGACGGCATGGAAGACCATATCCGCAAGACCACCGGCCTGGTGATCGATCCCTATTTCTCCGGCACCAAGATCAAGTGGATCCTCGATCACGTCGAAGGCAGCCGTGAACGCGCCCGCCGCGGCGAGCTGCTGTTCGGCACCGTGGACACCTGGCTGATCTGGAAGATGACCCAGGGCCAGGCCCACGTCACCGACTACACCAACGCCTCCCGCACCCTGCTGTTCGATATCCACAAGCGTGAGTGGGATGCCACCATGCTCGAGGTGCTCGACATCCCGCGCGAGATGCTGCCGGAGGTGAAGTCCTCCTCCGAGGTCTATGGCCAGGCGCACCTGGGCAGCGGCCAGACCACCGGCATCCCCATCGCCGGTATCGCCGGCGACCAGCAGGCGGCGCTGTTCGGCCAGATGTGCGTGGAGCCCGGCCAGGCCAAGAACACCTATGGCACCGGTTGCTTCCTGCTGATGAACACCGGCGAGAAGGCGGTGCAGTCCCAGCACGGCCTGCTGACCACCATCGCCTGCGGTCCTCGCGGCGAGGTCAACTACGCCCTGGAAGGCGCCATCTTCAACGGCGGCTCCACCGTCCAGTGGCTGCGTGACGAGCTCAAGGTGATCAACGATTCCCTGGACTCCGAGTACTTCGCCACCAAGGTGACCGACAGCAACGGCGTCTACCTGGTCCCGGCCTTCACCGGTCTGGGCGCGCCCTACTGGGATCCCTATGCCCGCGGCGCGCTGTTCGGCCTGACCCGGGGCGTGAAGGTGGACCACATCATCCGCGCCACTCTGGAATCCATCGCCTTCCAGACCCGCGACGTGCTGGACGCCATGCAGCAGGATGCCGGCGAAGCCTTGAAGTCCCTGCGCGTGGACGGCGGCGCCACCGCCAACAACTTCCTCATGCAGTTCCAGTCGGATGTGCTCGGCACCCGGGTCGAGCGACCGGAAATGAAGGAGACCACGGCCCTGGGCGCGGCCTACCTGGCCGGTCTCGCCACCGGCTTCTGGAGCAGCCTGGACGAGTTGCGCAGCAAGAGCACCATCGAGCGCGTCTTCGAACCGGCTTGCGATCCGAGCAAGAGAGACACCCTGTACAAGGGTTGGAAGAAGGCCGTCGAGCGTACCCGCGGCTGGGCGCTGGACTGAGTCGAATCCGACCGGGAGGCGGCCGGTACTTGCCGGGCCGCTTCCCGCAAGGCTCCCCCACGAGGCCGGCGTCTTCCGACGCCGGTCTTGCTTTGCGCGACAAGCGCTTTCCACCTTGAAAGAGCTACGGCATCCTCTGTGAATTTACTCGATCACCTCAAGGAAGCCGTAATGAGCCTGGCGCCTCGCCAACAGCAGATTCTCGAACTGGTCCGTGAGCGCGGCTACGTCAGCATCGAAGAGCTGGCCCAGCATTTCTCCGTCACCCCCCAGACGATCCGCCGCGACATCAACCAGCTCGCCGAAGCCGGGCTACTGCGGCGCTACCACGGGGGTGCCGCCCACGACTCCAGCGTGGAAAACACCGAATACAGCATGAGGGCCGGGCAGATGCGCGAGGAAAAGCGCCTGATCGCCGAAGCCGTGGCCGCTGCCGTGCCCGACCATGCCTCGCTGTTCATCAACATCGGCACCACCACCGAGGCCATCGCCCATGCCCTGCTCGGGCATCGCAGCCTCAAGGTCATCACCAACAACCTGCACGTGGCCAACATCCTCAGCGCCAAGGACGACTTCGACGTGCTGATCGCCAGCGGCAAGGTACGCAGCGACGGCGGCGTAGTGGGCCAGGCCACCGCCGACTTCATCAAGCAGTTCAAGGTCGACTACGCCCTGGTGGGCATCAGCGGTATCGACGAAGACGGCACCCTGCTGGATTTCGACTACCAGGAGGTCTGCGTCTCCCAGGCCATCATCCACAATGCCCGCCAGGTGTTTCTCGCCGCCGACTCCAGCAAGTTCGGCCGCAACGCCATGATCCGCCTGGGCAGCCTGGAGCAGATCGATCAGCTGTTCACCGAGCAGGAGCCCTCTCCGGCCTTCGCGCGCTGCCTGCGCGAATGGCAGGTCAAGGTCGAGGTAGCGCGCCCGCGCTGACCTCCAGGGGCGACGACCATTCGTCGCCTCCCCCCTCTCCATATTCGTTTTTTTTCGTTTTAGCGGTCTGAAGACACAGACCTGGCTAGAACCTGAGTTTTTGCTGGGCTATTATGTTCGAAACCGAATAATTATGTTCGTTTCACAGGAGGCACCATGGCCCAGGCACCCACTGCAACTCCCCGGACCTACGATCTCGCCGTCATCGGCGGTGGCATCAATGGCGTCGGCATCGCCGCCGACGCCGCCGGTCGTGGCCTGTCGGTGTTCCTCTGTGAACGTGACGACTTGGCGAGCCACACCTCCTCTGCCAGCAGCAAGCTGATCCACGGCGGCCTGCGCTACCTGGAACACCATGAGTTCCGGCTAGTGCGCGAAGCCCTGGCCGAGCGCGAGGTACTGCTGGCGAAGGCGCCCCACATCGTCAAACCGATGCGCTTCGTCCTGCCCCATCGCCCGCACCTGCGTCCGGCCTGGATGATCCGTGCCGGTCTCTTCCTTTATGACCACCTCGGCAAGCGCGAAAAGCTGCCGGGTTCGCGCGGCCTGACATTCGATGCCCAGGGGCCGCTCAAGGCCGAGATCAAGCGTGGCTTCGAGTATTCCGATTGCTGGGTGGACGATGCCCGTCTGGTGGTGCTCAACGCCATGCAGGCGCGGGACAAGGGTGCCGACATAGTGACCCGCACCCGTTGCGTCAGCGCCCGCCGCGTCGAGGGTCACTGGGAGGTTGAGGTCGAAGGTCCTCAGGGGCGCCAGCAGATCCGTGCCAAGGGCCTGGTCAATGCCGCCGGCCCCTGGGTCGCCAGCTTCATCCGTCAGGACCTGCAGCAGAAGTCGCCCTATGGCATCCGCCTGATCCAGGGCAGCCATGTCATCGTGCCCAAGCTGTACGAAGGCGAGCAGGCCTACATCATGCAGAACGAGGACCGTCGCATCGTCTTCGCCATTCCCTACCTGGGCCAATACACCATGGTCGGCACCACGGATCGCGAGTACCAGGGCGATCCGGCCAAGGTGACCATCACCGACCAGGAAATCGACTATGTGCTGGGGGTGGCCAATGCCCACTTCCGCAAGCAGCTCAGTCGCGATGACGTCCTGCACACCTTCTCCGGTGTCCGCCCGCTGTGCGACGACGAGTCGGATAACCCCTCCGCCATCACCCGGGACTACACCCTGTCGCTGGCCGAAGAACAGGGCGCCCCACTGCTGTCGGTGTTCGGTGGCAAGCTGACCACCTATCGCAAGCTGGCCGAGTCGGCGATGGCGCAGCTGCAGCCCTTCTTCCCCCGGCTGGGCAACAGCTGGACAGCCTCGGCGCCGCTGCCCGGTGGCGAGAACATGACCACGCCCCAGGCCTTGACCCGCGAACTGCTGGACAAGGTCAGCGGCCTGACGCCGGCCCTGGCGCAGCGCTGGGCCAACACCTATGGCAGTCGGGTCTGGACCCTGCTGGGTGATTCGCGCTCGGTGGAGGAACTAGGTGCGGTAATCGGCGCTGACCTCCACGTGCGTGAAGTGGAATACCTGCAGCGCCACGAGTGGGTCACCCATGCCGATGACGTGCTCTGGCGGCGGACCAAGTTGGGACTGGTATTCACCGCTACGGAGCGGGCCGCTCTGGAAAACCTCCTGGCGCATTCCGAACCCGCCCGGAGCACCAAGGACAGCAACGCGGCCTGACGCCTGCTGTTCCTGAGCGGGCAATCCGCTCAGGAACAGCGGTGTTCACCCTTGCAATAGACACTGAAACAACGCGCCAGGCGCGTTGGAGCATAGGCAGCACCATGAAAAGTCTTCATGATGCACCTTTACCTCCAGCGCCGACGCCATGTTCGAACTTCGCCACCTGAAAACCCTGCATGCACTCCGCGAATCCTCCAGTCTGGTGGAGGCTGCAGAACGCTTGCATCTGACCCAGTCCGCCCTCTCCCATCAGTTCAAGGAACTGGAAGAACGGCTGGGGACCCCGCTATTCATTCGCAAGACCAAACCCATCCGCTTCACCAGCGCCGGTTTGCGCCTGCTGCAGACCGCGGACGCGGTGTTGCCGCATCTGCGCAGTGCCGAACGGGATCTGGCGCGCCTGGTGGGCGGGACGGCGGGCCGGCTGCACATGGCCATCGAATGCCACAGCTGCTTCCAATGGCTGATGCCGACCATCGACCAGTTTCGCGATTCCTGGCCGGAAGTGGAGCTGGACCTGGCCTCCGGATTCTCTTTCGCACCCTTGCCCGCGCTAGCGCGGGGCGATCTGGATCTGGTGGTCACCGCCAATCCGGTGGACCTCTCGGGGGTCACCTATGTGCCACTGTTCACCTACGAAGCCCTGCTGGCGGTGGCCAACCAGCATCCCCTGGCACAGCGGCCCTATATCGTGCCCGAGGACCTCGCCCAGGAGACCCAGATCACCTATCCGGTGGAGCGCGATCGACTGGATATCTTCACCCGTTTTCTCGATCCGGCCGATGTCGAACCGCTCTCGATTCGCACGGCGGAGATGACGGTGATGATGCTGCAACTGGTGGCGTCAGGCCGTGGCGTCTGCTGCCTGCCCAACTGGGCGATCCACGAGTACAGCTCGCGCGGCTACGTGACGGCGCGCCGGCTGGGGGAGAAAGGCCTCTATGCGACGCTCCATGCGGCGATTCGCGAAGACATGCTGGAAGCGCCCTTCATGCAGGATTTCCTGCTGACCGCCAAGGACACCTCCTTCGCCACCCTCGAAGGGGTCAGCAGCGCGCGCTGAGCCGGCGCGCTGCCCGTGGCGCTTACTTGCTGTTGCCACCCGGGAAGCCGGCGAACTTCTTGTTGAAGCTCGAGACGCGGCCTTCGACCTTCATCTGGCGCTGCTCGCCGGTGTAGATGGGGTGGGAAGCGCTGGATACGTCGAGGCTGATGTAGGGATAGGTCTCGCCTTCGTATTCCTGGGTGCGGTCGCTCTCAGCCGTGGAGCGAATCAGGAAGTAGGTGTCCGAGGTGGTGTCGTGGAACAGCACGGGACGGTAGTTGGGATGGATACCGGGTTTCATGAGACGTCTCCTGGTCTGGGGCGCCGAAGACGGGATGCCTCCCACGCGCCGATTAAAGATACATTATAACATATAAAGATCACTTTTGCAGTCCCGCCTGTGACGGTGGCGGCAGCCATGACCCTTGCGATGGAACCATCCGCCGCGCCTGGGGCTCGTAACCTGAGGCCCTGACCGGCGGTACCCCACTCTCTTTGAGACCCGCTGTCGGTCGGTGCGTGCGTTCAGGCCCACGGCGCCAGACAGACGAGCTGTCCGCCCCTGCCCTTTGCGCCCGCACGGCGCCCCTGCATTGGCTTCTCAAGGATCGCGAGAAGTCCACACGCATTGGATGCGCACGCCGGGTTCGGGACTGAACTCGTTGCGCCGCATCCCAAGGATTCAAGAGGCACAGCACCATGTGCGGCATCGCCGGAGAGCTTCGTTTCGATCAACAACCTGCAGCCATCAGCGCGGTGGAGCGCATCACCCACCGCCTCGAACAGCGCGGACCGGATGCCTGGGGCTTCCATAGCCAGGGGCCGGTCGCCCTGGGCCACCGGCGGTTGAAGATCATGGATCTGGCGGAAGCCTCGGGCCAACCCATGATCGAGCCGGAACTGGGGTTGTCGATGGTGTTCAACGGCGCCATCTACAACTACCCGGAATTGCGCAGCGAGCTGGAAGCCAAGGGTTACAGCTTTTTTTCCGGGGGTGACACCGAGATCCTGCTCAAGGCCTATCACGCCTGGGGTAAGGACATGCTGCCCAAGCTCAATGGCATGTTCGCCTTCGCCATCTGGGAGCGTGACAGCGGCCGGCTGTTCATCGCCCGGGATCGTCTGGGGATCAAGCCGCTGTATCTGTCGTTCACCGACAAACGCCTGAGATTCGCCTCCAGCCTGCCCGCCCTGTTGGAAGCCGGTGACATCGACACCCGCATCGATCCGGTCGCGCTCAACCACTACCTGAACTTCCACGCTGTGGTGCCGGCACCGCGCACCATCCTGCAGGGCGTGCAGAAGCTGCCGCCAGCGACCTGGATGACTGTGGATGCGTCTGGCCAGCAGCATCAGGAGACCTGGTGGAATCTGGACTACGGTCCCCGTGAAGACGAGCGTCGCTACACTCTGGACGACTGGGCCGAGCGCGTCCTGCACGGCCTCAAGGATGCCGTCGCAATCCGCCAGCGCGCCGCGCGCGAGGTGGGCGTATTGCTGTCGGGTGGCGTGGATTCCAGCCTGCTGGTGGGCCTGCTGCACGATTCGGGGGTCAAGGACCTGCTGACCTTCTCCATCGGCTTCGAGGATGCCGGCGGCGAGCGCGGCGACGAATTCCAGTATTCCGATCTGATCGCCAATCACTACGGCACCCGCCACCACCAGTTGCGCATCGCCGAGGACGAGATCATCCAGCAGCTGCCGCGCGCCTTCTCGGCCATGAGCGAGCCGATGGTGAGCCACGACTGCATCGCCTTCTATCTGCTGTCACGCGAGGTCTCCAAGCACTGCAAGGTCGTACAAAGCGGCCAGGGCGCGGATGAACTCTTCGCCGGTTACCACTGGTATCCCCAGGTGCATGGCGCCGCCGATCCCTTCGCCGCCTATCGCGCCGCCTTCTTCGACCGCGACTACGCCCAGTATGCCGCCACCGTGCAGGCGGGCATGCGCCTGGAGGAAGACGCCGCCGAGGCCTTCGTCCGTCAGCACTTCGCCAAGCCGGGCGCCAGCGCCGGGGTCGACAAGGCCCTGCGCCTGGACAGCACCGTGATGCTGGTGGACGACCCGGTCAAGCGGGTCGACAACATGACCATGGCCTGGGGCCTGGAAGCCCGGGTGCCCTTCCTCGACTATCGCCTGGCTGAACTCTCGGCGCGCATTCCCGCTGAATTCAAGCTGGGCGACGGCGGTAAGCAGGTGCTCAAGGCCGCCGCGCGCAAGGTCATTCCCCAGGAGGTGATCGACCGGCCCAAGGGCTATTTCCCGGTGCCGGGCCTCAAACACCTGGAAGGCAACACCCTCAGCTGGGTACGCGAGCTACTGCTGGATCCCAGCCAGGATCGCGGTCTGTTCGACACCGCCGAGATCGATCGCCTGCTGACCAATCCGGCCGACCGCATCACGCCCCTGCGTGGCTCCAAGCTCTGGCAACTCGCCGCGCTCAACCTCTGGCTGAGCGAACACGGACTGTGAGGGTGCACGACGCATGAAAGCGACCAGCTACAACCAGCGCCTCCAGCGGGCCCAGACGCCCTCCTACGAACGGCTGCAGGCGCGCCTGGCGGAAGGCGACCATCCGACCTCCCAGCCGCTCTGCCTGCATTGCGGCTGGGGACGGCTGCTCGTCGGCCATACCTATCCCGACCCCGCCAGCCTGGCCAAGGAGCTGCTCACCGAAACGCCCGGCGAGCGCGACATTGCGCTCTACGTGGCCGCGCCGCATCAGGTGCTGGCCCAGGCACCCCAGCAGCTGTTCCTCGACCCCAGCGATACCCTGCGGATCTGGTTCAGCGACTATCGTCCGGCCCGCCGGATCTATCGCGGCTTTCGGATCCGCCGCGCCTGCTCCGCGCAGGACTGGAGCGAGATCAACCGACTCTATCAGCAGCGGCACATGCTGCCCGTCGATACCGAGCGGCTGACGCCCCGGCACAAGGGCGGCCCGGTCTACTGGCTGGCGGAAGACGACGACAGCGGCGCCATCATCGGCTCGGTGATGGGCCTCAATCACGTCAAGGCCTTCCAGGATCCCGATGGTGGCTCCTCGCTGTGGTGCCTGGCGGTATCGCCCGAGTGCAGCCGACCCGGTGTCGGCGAGGCGCTGGTGCGCCATTTGATCGAGCACTATGCCAGTCGCGGCCTGGCCTACCTGGACCTGTCGGTGCTGCATGACAACCTGCAGGCCAAGCGACTCTACGATAAGCTGGGTTTCCGTCAGCTGCAGACCTTCGCCATCAAATGCAAGAACGGCATCAATCAGACGCTTTTCCTCGGCCCCGGCCCTGCTGCCGAACTGAATCCCTATGCACGGATCATTGTCGACGAAGCCCTGCGGCGTGGCATCGAGGTCCAGGTGGACGATGCCGAGGGCGGCCTTTTCACCCTGATCCAGGGCAACCGCCGCATCCGCTGCCGCGAATCCCTCACCGATCTCACCTCCGCCGTGACCATGACCCTCTGCGCCGACAAGGTGCTGACCAGCCGTACCCTGGCCCGGGCCGGGTTGAAGGTCCCTGAACAGCAACTGGCGGGCAGCGACGAAGACAACGCCGCCTTCCTGGAGAAGCATGGCGCTCTGGTGGTCAAGCCGGTCAATGGCGAACAGGGCAAGGGCGTGGCCGTGGATATCCGCGACGCCGAACACCTCGCCACCGCCATCCAGGCGGCGCAGCGTTATGACGATCGCGTGCTGCTGGAAAGCTTTCACCAGGGCCTCGACCTGCGGATAGTGGTCATTGGCCACGAGGTGGTGGCTGCGGCCATCCGCCGGCCGGCGGAAATCGTCGGCGACGGTCAGCACAGCGTCCGGGACCTGATCGAAGCCCAGAGTCGCCGTCGCCAGGCCGCCACCGGCGGCGAGTCGCGCATCCCGGTGGACGAGGAAACCGAACGCGCCATCCGCGGTGCCGGCTACGAGTGGGACAGCGTGCTTCCCACCGGCACCCACCTGGCCGTGCGCAAGACCGCCAACCTACACACCGGCGGCATCCTGGAAGACGTCACCGACAGCCTCCATCCGGTGCTGGCCGATGCTGCCATCCAGGCGGCCCGGGCACTGGACATCCCCGTCACCGGCATGGACCTGCTGGTCCCGGCTGCCGACTCGCCCGACTACGTCATCATCGAAGCCAATGAGCGGCCGGGCCTGGCCAATCACGAGCCCCGCCCCACCGCCGAACGCTTCATCGACCTGCTGTTCCCGCTCTCCCGGGAGGTTCCGCTATGAATCGCTTGCCCGAGCCCGATCTGGATTACCTGCGCAAGGTCCTGCTGGACATGCTGGCCATCCCCAGCCCCACGGGCTTCACCGACACCATCGTCATGTACGTGGCCGAACGGCTCAACGAACTCGACATCCCCTTCGAACTGACCCGCCGCGGCACCATCCGCGCCACCATCAAGGGCCACAAGGAGAGTCCCGACCGGGCTGTCTCCGCGCACCTGGACACCATTGGCGCCATCGTCCGCGAGATCAAGGACAATGGCCGCCTGGGCCTGGCGGCGGTCGGCCACTGGTCGAGTCGCTTCGCCGAAGGCAGCCGGGTCAGCCTGTTCACCGATGACGGCACCCTGAGAGGCAGTGTGCTGCCGCTGCTGGCCTCCGGTCACGCCTTCAACACCGAGATCGACAAGATGCCGGTGACCTGGGACCACATCGAATTGCGCCTGGACGCCGTGACCAAGAGTCGCCACGAGACCGAGCAACTGGGCGTGCAGGTCGGCGACTTCGTCGCCTTCGATCCGCTGCCGGAATTCACCGACAGCGGCTACATCAGCTCGCGCCACCTGGACGACAAGGCGGGCGTGGCTGCCCTGCTCACCGCCTTGAAGATGCTCAAGGAAACCGGCCAGACGCCACCCATCGACTGCCATCCGCTGTTCACCATCACCGAGGAGGTGGGTTCGGGGGCTGCCGGCGCCCTGCCCTGGGACGTCAGCGAATTCGTCGGCATCGACATCGCCCCGGTCGCGCCCGGCCAGCGCTCCGACGAGCACCGCGTCAGCGTCGCCATGCAAGATTCCGCCGGCCCCTACGACTATCACCTGTCACGGCATCTGCTGCGCCTGGCGCAACGCAACGACATCCCGGTGCGCCGCGACCTGTTCCGCTACTACTACAGCGACGCCCACTCGGCGATCAGTTCCGGCCAGGACGTGCGGGTCGCCCTGCTGGCCTTCGGTTGCGATGCCACCCATGGCTACGAGCGCACCCATATCGTCAGCCTGGCGGCGCTCAGCCAGCTGCTGACCGGCTACATGCTCAGCCCGCCGGTGTTCGACAGCGATGCGCAACCGGCCGACAGTTCGCTGGATCGCTTCGGTCACCAGTTGCTGCCGGAAGACACCCAGATGGACAACCAGACGCACCTGCCGCCGCTGGAGGAGGTCGTCGGCGACGGCAGCAAATAGCGTTCGAACCAAGCGCCTGGGGTATCCTGGGCGCCTTTTTTCAGGCACCTCTCGATGATCATCCCCCACGACCAGCTCGCTGCCGCCACCCTAGACAACCTGCTGGAAGACTTCGTTACCCGCGACGGCACCGACAACGGTGACGAAACACCCCTGGCGACCCGTACCCAGCGCGCCCGACGTGCCCTGGAAACCGGCGAAGCCGTCATCCTCTTCGATCCGGACAGTGCGCTGTGCCAACTGGTGCTGCGCCGCGACGTGCCGCCCGAGTTGCTCGACGACTAGCGCGTCTCGCGCCTGTCAGGTACTGCCGCGCGGCGCCAACAGGATCACCAGCGCCCCGGCCACGCACAGCAGACCGCCCGCCAGATCCGTCCAAGTCGGCCGGGTGCGCTCGACCAGCGCCAGCCAGCCCAGCGACGCCACCACATAGATGCCGCCATAGGCGGCGTAGGCGCGCCCGGCGTAGGCCGACTCGATACGCGTCAGCAACAGGGCGAAGAGCACCAGGCTGGCAAGCCCGGGCGCTATCCACCAGGGACTGCGATCCAGCCGTAGCCAGAGCCAAAAGGCATAGCAGCCGGCGATCTCGAATAGCGCGGCCAAGAAGAACCAGAGATAGTTCAGCATGGTGCCGCGCCGTCTTCCTGGCGATAGGGCAAGGCCTCGGCGGCCCGGCGCGCATAGGCCTGGACCCCCTCTCGCTCCTGGTCGAGAAACTCCGCCACAGCGGCTCTCAGACCCGGATGCACCAGGTAGTGCCAGGAATGGGTCAGGGTGGGCTCGAAGCCCCGAATCAGCTTGTGCTCACCCTGGGCGCCGGCATCGAAGCGCTGCAGCCCTTCGGCGATGGCGTACTCGATACCCTGGTAGAAACAGGTCTCGAAGTGCAGCTGGTCAAATTCCTGCAGGCAGCCCCAGTAACGGCCATAGAGGGTGTCATCGTCCTTGAGATAGAAGGCCATGGCTACCGGCCGACTGCCCTGGCGGACCAGCACCACCCGAATCGCCTCGGGCAGCCGCTCGGCCAGCAGGCTGAAGAAGGCGCGGGTCAGGTAGGGATCCTGGCCACGCACCTCATAGGTATTGGCATAGCAGGCATAGACGAAGTCCCACTCGGCTTCGCTCAACTCATCGCCCTTACGCCACTCGAAACTCACCCCCAGGCCGGCGACCTGGTCGCGCTCCTTGCGCAGCTGCTTGCGCTTGCGCGAGGTCAGGGCGGCGAGGAAGTCGCCATAGTCGCGATAGCCGCGGTTATGCCAGTGGAACTGGCAACCGAGGCGGGCCAGCCAGCCATCGCGATCCTGCAGCACGGCATCGGCCTTGGGGTCGGTGAAGTTTACGTGCAGGCTGGAGAGCTCCAGACCGGCCAGGCTGCCCGTGGTGGCGTCAAGCAGGGTTGCGCAGGCGGTTGGCTCGCCCAGCAGACGCGCCCCCTGCACCGGCGAGAAGGGCACGGCGGCCAGCAGCTTGGGATAGTAGTCGATCCCGGCGCGCCGGCAGGCATCGGCCCAGGCCCAGTCGAAGACATATTCGCCATAGGAGTGCGCCTTGAGATAGGCCGGCATCGCGGCCCGCAGTCGACCCTGTTCATCCTTGAGGATCTGGTGCGCGGGCTGCCAGCCGGTCCCCTGCCCCAGGCTGCCGCTGTCTTCCAGGGTGGAGAGGAATTCATGCCGCAGAAAGGGCTGGTCGTCCACCAGCAAACCGTTCCACTGCTCGGCAGACACCTGGGCCAGGCTGTAGAGATACTCGACGATCATCCCACTCCCCTTGCTTGGACTCGGCATACAGGTCTAACACAATTCAATGCCCTGACGGGCACCTGGGAAAGACCCTGGTGAATGGCTTTCGTGCGGACGAAAAAAACCGCCGTGAGGCGGTTTCCTTCGAGTGTGGCGTCCCCTAGGGGACTCGAACCCCTGTTACCGCCGTGAAAGGGCGGTGTCCTAGGCCACTAGACGAAGGGGACGTTACCCTAGTGCGACCCTTGCGGATCACGAAATTGGTGGAGCTAGACGGGATCGAACCGTCGACCTCTTGCATGCCATGCAAGCGCTCTCCCAGCTGAGCTATAGCCCC
>NZ_ANBZ01000042.1:0-20679 GCF_000316965.1 Pseudomonas sp. 313 | reverse complement strand
T
Organism: Pseudomonas sp. 313; assembly: GCF_000316965.1. Lineage (NCBI taxonomy): Bacteria > Pseudomonadati > Pseudomonadota > Gammaproteobacteria > Pseudomonadales > Pseudomonadaceae > Pseudomonas > Pseudomonas sp. 313. The sequence goes on along the minus strand of NZ_ANBZ01000042.1, from coordinate 20,678 downwards.
GAGGGGATGTGACCCACCCTTGAGCGAGATCAAGAGTCCGCCGTTTCAGCTTCGCTAGGCTGCTCCCAGCCCTTTTCCATGCCTTCGGAGCCCTCGCCATGCGTCCTCTCTTCCGCCTCAGCCTGCTCGCCCTCGCCCTGGCCGCCCCTCTCGCCCAGGCCCACCAGGCCGGCGACATCATCCTGCGCGCCGGCGCCATCACCGTAGATCCCCACGAACGCAGCTCCGACGTCAAGATCGACCGCGGCGCCCTGAGCGGCGCCAATCTCGGCGGCAAGGCGAGCATGGACAGCGACACCCAGCTGGGCCTCAACTTCGCCTACATGCTCACCGACCACCTGGGCGTCGAACTGCTGGCGGCCACGCCCTTCGAGCACCAGGTCAACATCAAGGGCACCGGGCTGGACGCCGCCAACGGCAAGCTGGGCAGTCTCAAGCACCTACCGCCGACCCTGAGCCTGGTCTACTACCCCCTGGACGCCAAGGCGACGTTCCAGCCCTATGTCGGCGCCGGCCTCAACTACACCTGGATCTATGACGAGCACGTCGGCAGTGGTGCCAGCGCGGCCGGCTTCGATAACTTCCGCGCCGACAATTCCTGGGGCTGGTCCGCCCAGGTTGGTGCCGATCTCATGCTCACCGACCGGGTGATGCTCAACGCCCAAGTCCGCTACATCGACATCGCCACCACCGCCCACGTCGATAACACCGCCCTCGGCGCTCGGGCCAAGGTAGATCTGGACGTGGATCCCTGGGTCTATATGGTCGGCCTGGGCTATCGCTTCTAGCTCACCACCAGCCACTCGCGCCGTAGGTTGGCGCTGAGACAGCTCCAGCGTCGCAGCCCAAGAGACCGGGGCTTGCCCCTGGCCTCGCCCGCTAGTCCCGTAGCAGTGCCGCCAGCCCCGTGCCCATGCCTGTGGGCTGGCTGAAATCGAAGCGCTCGCGCAGACGACGGTTGTCCGCCTTCGAATGGCGGATGTCCCCCGCCCGCGCCGCACCATGGGTCACCGGCGGTAGGCCACCCAGCACCTGGCCGATCTCCGCCAGCAGTCCGTTCAGGCTGATGGTCTCGCCGCGCCCCACGTTCACCGCCCCCGCCGCTACCGCGGGGGCTTCCAGCGCCTGCACCAGGATGCCCACCAGATCGGCCACATAGACGAAATCGCGGGTCTGCTCGCCGTCGCCGAACACCGTGATCGGCGTCTGCCGGCGAGCGCGCTCGGTAAAGATGCTGATCACCCCCGAATAGGGCGAAGAGGGATCCTGACGCGGTCCGTAGATGTTGAAGAAGCGGAAGATCGCCGGCTCCAGACCGTGCTCGCGGCGATAGAAGTCGAAGTAGTACTCGCCGGCCAGCTTGTCCGCCGCATAGGGCGTCAGCGGTGCCTTGGGAAGCTCCTCGTCGATGGCCTGGCCCTGACCGTTGGCGCCATAGACCGCCGCGCTGGAGGCATAAACCACCCGCTTGATCGCGGCCTTGCGCATGGCCTCGCACAGATTCAGGGTGCCGATGAAATTGGCCCTGTGGGTGCCCACCGGGTCTTCCACCGAGGCCTGCACCGAGGCCACCGCGGCCAGGTGCACCACCGCTGCGCAACCGGTTACCGCGGCTTCCAGCGTCGCGGCATCGGCCACGTCGCCCACCCGCAGCTCGATAAGGTCGTTGTCCAGCGGCAGATTCTCGCGCTTGCCGGTGCTCAGATCGTCCAGTACCCGCACCCGCCGGCCCCGCGCCAGCAGCGCGTCGGCCAGGTGGGAGCCGATGAAACCGGCACCGCCAGTGATCAGAATGGGCGCATCACTCATCGAAACCTACCTCGTCCTGCCGAAAGCCCTGCAACAGCGCGGGCAGCTCCTGCTGCCAGCGCCGCGCCTTGATTCCAAAGGTGTTGAGCAGCTTGCGACTGATCAACACCCCCTGTTGTGGCTCTTCCGTGGCATCCGCCCGCTCCAGGTGCGTCACCTCCTGCCATTCGCAGCGCACCGGCCGGTCGAATTCCTGCCAGAGCTGGGCGACGGTCTCGGCCAGACCCAGCTCCGACACCGCCTCCTGGGCGCCGTAGTGATAGGTCCCCCAGAGCGGCGCACCACAGTCGAGCTGCTTGACCACGGCCAGCAGCACCCGGGCGGCATCGCCCACGGTGGTCGGGTTGCCGCGCCGGTCGCCCGCCATCGGCACCACCTGCTCGGTACCCAGCTGCCGCAACAGACGCCCCAGGCGACCGTCGCAGGAGTCGTCGAGGACCCAGCCCAGGCGCAGCAGGATATGCATCGGGCACAGCGCCCGCACCAGCTGCTCGACCCGCCAGAGCGCCTCGCCACGTGCACCCGGCGGCCGCGGAAGATCCTTTTCACTATAGCCGGCCACGCGCGAGCCATCGAAAAGCTGATAACTGGACGGTTGGATCAGCGGAATCTGATAGTGCTGGCAGAGGCCGGCCAGGCGTTGCACGGCCAGCGCCTGGCGCTGCATCAGCGCCGGATCGAAGTCCCCCGCCTGCAACCAGTCGCGGTAATAGGCGAGATTGATCACCGCCCCCGGCCGTACCTGGTCGAGCACCTGGGTCAGCCCGGCGGCGTACCAGCCCTCCGCGGGAGTCTCGGGGGCGACGAATTCGATGCCCGCTTCGGCACCGGCGGCGAGTAGCGCCTTGCCCAGGGCGCTCTCCCCGCCCACTACTAGAAGACGCATACGCATGTGTTGGAACAGCCTTCAAACCAGCATAAACAGGCGTCGAAAGATTCGACGGACATCGGTCAACATAGCGCGTCGCGCCAACCTTGCTCAAGCATCGGCGGTACCCGCTGCCGGTTGCTCGCGGCTTTGTTCGCGCAGGGTATGGTTGGCGGCGCTTTTGAGATTGGGCAGCAATCGGCAGATCAGCGCCAACTGGGTACACACCAATCGGTAGCCATCATCGTTGTCCTCGGCCGCGGCTTCCAGTTCGTCGGCCAGGCTGCTTTCCTCTTCGGCGGTCGGCGGCAGACTACGCCGCTCCGCCACCGCGGCGGCAATGGCTTCCATGCCCTCGGCGATCCGGGTCACGGCACGCTCCACCAGGGCATCGTGCTCGGCCGCCTCCAACTGTCGGCGATGGGCGCCCAGGGCCGACAGATAGCCCAGCAGGGTGTTGGACAGCGCCAGATAGCGAAAGCCCGCTTCCAGGTTACGGCGGAAATGCCCGGGATCGCGCAGCATGTTGGCCAGTGCGGCCGACAGCGTCGCATCGGCATTGTGGGCGTTGCGCCGCGCCACGCGGTAGTCGAGATCGTCCCGCTTGCCGGTCCGGTACTGCTCGTGCAACCGGCGCAGATAGAGTGCATTGGTGCGCAGGGTATTGGCCATCACCTGATGCAGTCGCCGTCCCTGCCAGTCCGGCAGGACAAAGAACACCGCCAGTACCGCGATCAGGCAACCCAACAGGGTATCCAGCAACCGCGGCCAGATCAGCATGAAGCCATTGCCTACCTGGTTGAAGCAGAACAGCACCATCAGGGTGATGGCGGCGGTGGCGATGGTGTAGCGATCCGTCCGGGTGATAAAGAACACCAGGCCGGCGACCAGCGCCATCAACAGCTGGATCTCCGGCTGACCGAACAGCTCCAGCAAGGCGCTGCCCAGCAACAGGCCGATCACCGTACCGACGATCCGCTGCACCAGCCGCACCCGGGTCGCCCCGTACTGCGGCCGACAGACGAACACCGTGGTCAGCAGGATCCAGTAGCCGTTCACCGGGTGGATCAGGTGCAGCACGCCATAGCCGGCCATCAGCGCCAGCGCCAGGCGCAGGCCATGGCGGAACAGCAGCGAGGTCGGGGTCAGCTGCAGGCGGATGCGCTGGAACACCTCGCGCAGGGAGCGCGCCGCCGGATCCAGCAGGCTGGTGTCCAGATCCGCCGCCCCCGAGTCGCTGTTGCCCGCCTCGGAGAATTGCCGCTCCAGAGTCGAGAGATTGTGCCCGAGCAGGTCCAGGGAGCGCAGCAGACCGCGCCAGCGCGGATTCTGCTGCTGCTTGAGATACTCCAGCGATGCCTGCAAATCGGTCAGCCCCTGCTGACTCTGCTGGCCGTATTCGAAAGGCTGCCCCAGACGAATCGCCTCGCCCATGTTGTGGCAGGCATTGGCCTGCAGCTTGAGCAGGCGCTGACAGCGAAACAGGATGTCGCTATGGAAGAAGGCCTCGGTCAAGGCGCTGTAGGGATAGTGCGAGGAACTGGCGCGCTCGTGGATGTCCTGCGCCATGAAATAGAGACGGAAGTAGCGCCCCGAGCGCGCGCCAGGCCGTCCCGAGCGGCCGAAGCGATTGAGGATGGTCGCCTTGGCCTGGTTCAGCGCCTGCACCACCTTGCCGTTCTGCTGCGCCAGCAGCACGCGGCGCCGATGCAGATCCACCCCGCGTACCGGTTCGAGCATCTCGGCCTTGAGCCTGAGCAGAATCTCCAGTTCGCCATAGAGGGCGGACAGATTCTGCCGCACCGGCTGATGGGCGAACAGCGCGCACCAGAGCACCGAAAGCAGGCCGTACCACAGCGCACCGGCCAGCAGGTGCGCTGGCTCGTACCACAACGGCACCTGGGCGCCGAGGCGCTGATCCACCCCGATCATGGCGTAGATCGACAGGATCACCGTGGCCTGGGCGATGGATGCATAGCGCTCGCCGATGGCGCCCAGCATCGTCAGGCTGAAGGTGGCCAGACCCAGGCCGACCACGAAGATCCAGGGATAGGGAAACAGCAGCTCGACCGCGAAGGCCGCCACCGTGAAGCACAGCAGCGTCACCGCCAGCGACTTGAGTCGCCCCAGCCAACTGTCGTCGGTTTCCGCCAGGGCGCTGGCGATGATGCCGAGAAACACCGGCGACAGCGCACGCAGATCCCCCAGCGACCAGCAGACGGCCATGGCGCCGCTCAGGGCGACAAAGACGCGAACGCCATAGCTGGCCTTTTCGTGCGCCCAGAGCTGGCGCAAAGACACTCCAAACACAGTCATGACGGGAGAGCGAGCCTCGTGTTTTCGCGCTTGATGCGAACCTTAGCACTGCGACGTCGCAAGCGGCGTTCGAGACAGCCTTTCCCGCACTTTTTTGACGGACGAAGAAAACCCGGCATTCGCCGGGCTTCTTCCTATCCCTGGATCAGGCCACTTCGCTGGGATCTATCCCCAGGCCCTTGGCCACGCCCATGCCATAGGCGGGATCGGCCTTGAGGAAGTGACCGATCTGCCGCAGTTGCACATCACGGGTCACAGAGCCCAGGGCGCCGACGATGTTGCCGATCAGCAGTGCTTGCTGGTCGGCATTCATCAGGCGGAACAGCGCGCCGGCCTGACTGAAGTAATCCTCGTCCACCCGGTGATCGTAGCGATCGGCGGGGCCGGCGAAGTTCAGTGCCGGTTCGCGATACTGCGGCGCCTGCTTGGGCGTATGGCCATAGCTGTTCGGCTCGTAGTTCGGCTGCGAACCGCCATTGCCATCGAAGCGCATGGCGCCATCGCGCTGATTGTTGGCGTAGGGGCAGCGCGGTGCGTTGACCGGTAGCTGCTGATAGTTGGTCCCTACGCGATAGCGCTGGGCGTCGGCATAGGCGAACACCCGGCCTTGCAGCATGCGATCAGGCGACAGCCCTATGCCCGGCACCACGTTGCTCGGTGCGAAGGAGGCCTGCTCCACCTCGGCGAAATAGTTCTGCGGATTGCGGTTGAGCTCCAGCATCCCGACTTCCTGCAGCGGATACTGCTGCTGCGACCACACCTTGGTCACATCGAAGGGATTCTCGGCGCGACCGGCTGCCTCCTGCTCGCTCATTACCTGGATGCACATCTTCCAGCGCGGCAATTCACCGCGCTCGATGGCCTGGAACAGGTCACGCTGGCTGTAATCCGGATCGGTACCGGCCAGCCGTGCGGCCTCGGCCGGTGCCAGGTTCTTGATCCCCTGCTGGCTCTTGAAGTGAAACTTCACGAAGTGCCGCTCACCCTGGGCATTGATCAGGCTGAAGGTGTGGCTACCGAAACCGTGCATGAAGCGATAGCCATCCGGAATGCCGCGATCCGAGAAGAGGATGGTCACCTGATGCAGGGATTCGGGCGACAGCGACCAGAAGTCCCACATCATCTGCGGACTCTTCAGGTTGCTCCAGGGATCGCGCTTCTGGGTATGGATGAAGTCCGGAAACTTGAGCGGATCGCGGATGAAGAACACCGGGGTGTTGTTGCCGACGATGTCCCAGTTGCCTTCTTCGGTATAGAACTTCAGGGCGAAACCCCGGGGATCGCGCTCGGTATCCGCCGAACCGCGCTCACCACCCACGGTGGAAAAGCGCAGGATGGTCTCGGTCTGCTTGCCCACACTGGCGAACAGCTTGGCGCTGGTGAGATGGGTGATGTCCTGGGTGACGGTAAAGGTACCGTAGGCCGCGGAGCCCTTGGCATGAACGCGCCGCTCGGGAATGACTTCACGGTTGAAGTGCGCCAGCTTCTCGATCAGATGGAAGTCGTCGAGCATCAGCGGACCGCGCGGACCGGCGGTGCGGGAATTCTGGTTGTCGGCTACCGGAATGCCGCTGGCAGTGGTGAGGATCTTGGTATCGGTCACAGGTATCTCCCTCTGGAAAGCGTTGGCTGATCGCCTGAGGGAAGTATCGCCGGGGCGATACTTTAGGACTAATTTATTGATCCTAGCATCCTGATAGAAAAACCTGAGTCGCAAGATCCTACTGTCTGGACCTGAGCAGCGTCTTGCCATAGCCAAAAGGCGGGCATGAAAAAGCCGGGCAAGAGCCCGGCTTTTTCCAGAACGCAGCTACTTATTCAGCAGCCTGTTCCACGGTACCGCCGACCGGACGGTCGATCAGCTCGACATACGCCATGGGCGCATTGTCGCCAGCGCGGAAGCCGCACTTCAGGATACGCAGGTAGCCACCCGGACGGTTGGCGTAGCGCTTGCCCAGGTCGTTGAACAGCTTGCCGACGGCAGCTTTCGAACGGGTACGGTCGAAAGCCAGGCGACGGTTGGCGACGCTGTCTTCCTTGGCCAGGGTGATCAGCGGCTCGGCAACGCGGCGCAGTTCCTTGGCTTTCGGCAGGGTAGTTTTGATCAGCTCGTGCTCGAACAGCGACACAGCCATGTTCTGGAACATGGCCTTGCGGTGTGCGCTCGTGCGGCTCAGATGACGACCACTTTTACGATGACGCATGATTGAAATTCCTTCCCAAACTATCGTTCGGTGAACAATGACGATCAGGCAGTAGCCTTGTCGTCCTTCTTAAGGCTTGCAGGGGGCCAGTTGTCCAGGCGCATACCGAGCGACAGACCACGGGAGGCCAGAACGTCCTTGATTTCGGTCAGGGACTTCTTGCCCAGGTTCGGGGTCTTGAGCAGCTCCACTTCGGTACGCTGAATCAGGTCACCGATGTAGTAGATGTTCTCCGCCTTGAGGCAGTTGGCCGAACGAACGGTCAGTTCCAGATCGTCCACCGGACGCAGCAGGATCGGATCGATCTCGTCTTCCTGCTCGACCACGACCGGCTCGCTGTCGCCCTTGAGGTCGACAAACGCTGCCAGCTGCTGCTGCAGGATGGTGGCGGCACGACGGATGGCTTCTTCCGGATCCAGGGTACCGTTGGTTTCCAGGTCAAGCACGAGCTTGTCCAGGTTGGTACGCTGTTCGACCCGGGCGTTTTCCACCACATAGGCCACGCGACGAACTGGGCTGAACGTAGCATCGAGCTGGAGACGACCGATTGCGCGGGTTTCGTCTTCTTCGCTCTGACGCGCGTCGGCGGGCTCATAGCCACGACCGCGCGCGATTTTCAGCTTCATGTTCAGCGAACCATTGTCCGCCAGGTGGGCGATGACGTGATCGCCGTTGACGATCTCGACGTCGTGATCGACCTGAATGTCAGAGGCCAGAACCGGCCCCTGACCTTTCTTGCTCAGGCTCAGGGTGACTTCGTCACGGCCGTGCAACTTGATGGCCAGACCCTTGAGATTGAGCAGGATCTCGATCACGTCTTCCTGCACGCCTTCGATGGCGCTGTACTCGTGCAGGACACCGTCGATCTCTGCTTCGACTACCGCGCAGCCAGGCATGGAGGACAACAGGATACGCCGCAGCGCGTTGCCCAAGGTATGGCCGAAACCACGCTCGAGAGGCTCGAGAGTGATCTTGGCACGGGTCTGACTAACCGCCTGCACATCGATATGGCGGGGGGTCAGGAACTCATTTACCGAACTCTGCATGGATGCACCTACTTTCTAGCCCTTACTTGGAGTAGAGCTCGACAATCAGGTTTTCGTTGATGTCGGCGGAGAGATCACCACGGGCCGGCACGCTTTTGAAGGTGCCTTCCTTTTTCTCGGTGCTCACTTCGACCCACTCAACCCGGCCACGCTGGCCGCACAGCTCGAGAGCCTGAGCGATACGCAGCTGGTTTTTGGCCTTTTCACGGACCGCGACGACGTCGCCGACCTTGACCTGATAGGAGGGAATGTTGACGGTCTGACCGTTGACGGTGATCGACTTGTGGGAGACCAGCTGGCGCGATTCGGCGCGAGTGGCACCGAAGCCCATGCGATACACCACGTTGTCCAGACGGCATTCGAGCAGTTGCAGCAGGTTCTCACCGGTAGCGCCCTTGCGACGGGCAGCTTCCTGGTAGTAACCGGCGAACTGACGCTCGAGCACGCCATAGATACGGCGGACTTTCTGCTTTTCACGCAGCTGCAGACCGTAGTCGGACAGACGACCGCGACGCTGACCATGCTGGCCAGGAACGGTTTCCAGCTTGCACTTCGAGTCGAGGGCACGAGCGCCGCTCTTCAGGAAGAGGTCAGTGCCTTCGCGGCGGGACAGTTTGCACTTGGGACCAATGTAACGAGCCATTTCTCACTGTCTCCTATTACACGCGACGCTTCTTCGGCGGACGGCACCCGTTATGCGGGATAGGCGTCACGTCGGTGATGCTGGCGATCTTGTAACCACAGGCATTCAGGGCGCGAACAGCGGACTCACGGCCGGGGCCGGGACCTTTGACGTTCACGTCCAGATTCTTCAGACCATATTCCAGAGCGGCTTGGCCGGCACGTTCGGCTGCAATCTGGGCAGCGAACGGGGTGCTCTTACGGGAGCCACGGAAGCCGGAGCCACCGGAGGTCGCCCAGGACAACGCATTGCCCTGACGATCGGTGATGGTCACGATGGTGTTGTTGAAAGACGCATGGATGTGGGCGATGCCATCAACCACTGTCTTTTTGACTTTCTTACGAGGACGAGCAGCAGGTTTTGCCATGACTAGATTCCTGTCGATTCGCGGATGCGATTACTTGCGGATCGGCTTGCGCGGGCCCTTACGGGTACGGGCATTGGTCTTGGTGCGCTGACCACGGACCGGCAGACCACGGCGGTGACGCAGACCGCGGTAGCAACCCAGATCCATCAGGCGCTTGATGTTCATGTTGATTTCGCGGCGCAGGTCACCCTCGGTGAGGATTTTGGCGACCTCGTTACGCAGCTGATCGACCTGCTCGTCGCTCAGTTCTTTGATCTTGGCGGTCGGCTGGATGCCGGTGGCCGCGCAGATCTTCTGAGAGGTGGTGCGACCGACACCATAGATGTAGGTCAGCGAGATAACAGTATGCTTGTTATCTGGAATGTTGACGCCTGCAATACGGGCCATTCAGAAAAACTCCAATTGACAGCTACCGACGCCCCGGAAGCCAAGAAAAGGGCGCGCGATATTAACGCTGTAGGAACAAATGATCAACCCGGCAGCACACTAGCTGCCGGGTTAGACGCGTGGTTCACACTCAGCCTTGGCGCTGCTTGTGACGCGGTTCAGCGCTGCAGATCACGCGCACGACGCCTTCGCGGCGAATGATCTTGCAGTTACGGCACAGCTTCTTGACCGATGCACGAACTTTCATGACAACTCCTCTAACCTTACGAGTAACGGCTCAACGCATCATGCCGTTGCCGTAGCCCTTCAGGTTGGCTTTCTTCATCAGGGACTCGTATTGATGAGATACGAGATGGGACTGGACCTGGGACATGAAGTCCATGACCACTACCACCACGATCAGCAACGAGGTCCCGCCGAGATAGAACGGCACGTTCGCCGCGACCACCAGGAACTGGGGCAACAAGCACACCGCCGTCATGTACAGGGCACCGAACATGGTCAGCCGGGTCAGCACGCCATCGATATAGCGCGCGGACTGCTCACCAGGACGAATACCCGGGATGAACGCCCCGGATTTCTTCAGGTTTTCCGCCACATCCTTGGGGTTGAACATCAGTGCCGTATAGAAGAAGCAGAAGAAGATGATCCCTGCACTAAACAGCAAGATGTTCAGCGGTTGGCCGGGGGCGATGGCCTGAGCCACGTCCTGCAACCAACCGAGACCTTCGGACTGACCGAACCACGAACCGAGCGATGCCGGAAACAGCAGGATGCTGCTGGCGAAGATCGCCGGGATGACCCCGGCCATGTTCACCTTGAGCGGCAGATGGCTGTTCTGCGCCGCGAAGACCTTGCGGCCCTGCTGACGCTTGGCGTAGTGCACGGCGATACGACGCTGCCCACGCTCGATGAACACCACGAAGGCGATGATGGCGACCGCCACCACACCGACCATGATCAGCGCGAAGATGTTGATATCGCCCTGCCGTGCCGACTCGAAGGACTGACCGATGGCGCGAGGCAAGCCCGCGACGATACCGGCGAAGATCAGCATCGAGATGCCATTGCCGATACCGCGCTCGGTGATCTGCTCACCCAGCCACATCATGAACAGTGCGCCGGCGACGAACGTGGTGACAGCGACGAAATAGAAGCTGAAGCCCACGCTGAACGCGACGCCCTGACTGGCGAGTCCTACCGACATCCCGGTGGCCTGAACGAGCGCCAGAACCAGCGTGCCGTAACGGGTGTACTGGCTGATCTTGCGACGACCAGACTCACCCTCTTTCTTCAATTGCTCCAGCTGTGGGCTGATCGCGGTAAGCAGCTGCATGATGATCGAGGCCGAGATGTACGGCATGATCCCCAGGGCAAAGATGCTCATCCGCTCCAGCGCACCGCCAGAGAACATGTTGAAGAGGCTAAGAATGGTCCCCTCGTTCTGCCTGAACAGTGCGGCCAGCTGATCGGGATTGATACCCGGAACAGGGATGTGCGCACCGATCCTGTAGACGATGATCGCCAGGAACAGGAATCGGAGGCGGGTCCACAGCTCGGACATACCACCGGTCTTGCTGAGCGCAGAGAGAGCACCTTGCTTAGCCATTTATTCCTCGATCTTGCCGCCAGCTGCTTCGATGGCTGCACGGGCACCCTTAGTGGCACCAATGCCCTTCAGGGTGACGGCACGAGTGACGTCGCCGGACAGCACAACCTTGACACGCTTGATGTCACGGCTGATCACGTTGGCGTCTTTCAGCGCCTGCAGATCGACCACATCGACATCAACCTTGGCCAGCTCGGAGGTACGAACCTCGGCGCGGTCCAGGGCCTTCAGCGATACGAAGCCGAACTTGGGCAGACGACGGTGCAGCGGCTGCTGGCCGCCCTCGAAACCGGGGGCAACCTTGCCACCGGAACGGGAGGTCAGACCCTTGTGGCCACGGCCACCGGTCTTGCCCAGGCCGCTACCGATACCACGACCGGGACGCAGCTTCTCGCGGCGAGCGCCGGGAGCGGAACGCAGATCATTCAATTTCATGACTTAACCCTCCACACGCAGAAGGTAATAGGCCTTGTTGATCATGCCGCGATTCTCAGGGGTGTCCTGAACTTCGACGGTGTGACCAATGCGACGCAGGCCGAGACCCTTGACGCAAGCCTTGTGATTGGCCAGACGGCCGTGGACGCTCTTGATCAGCGTGACCTTGACGGTTGCGTTAGCCATGATCAGAGAATCTCCTCGACGCTCTTGCCACGCTTGGCGGCAACAGCTTCCGGCGCCTGCATGTGCTTGAGACCTTCAAAGGTCGCGTACACCACGTTTACCGGGTTGGTGGAGCCGTAGCACTTGGCCAGGACGTTCTGCACACCAGCGACTTCCAGCACGGCGCGCATGGCACCGCCGGCGATGATGCCGGTACCGTCGGAAGCGGGCTGCATGTACACCTTGGAGGCGCCATGGGCGGCCTTGACGGGGTACTGCAGGGTGGTGCCGTTCAGATCCACCTGGATCATGTTGCGGCGAGCAGCTTCCATAGCCTTCTGGATGGCGGCAGGCACTTCACGGGCCTTGCCACGGCCGAAGCCAACGCGGCCTTTGCCATCGCCAACCACGGTCAGAGCGGTGAAGGCGAAGATACGGCCGCCTTTCACGGTTTTGGCTACGCGGTTAACTTGAACCAGCTTCTCGATGTAGCCTTCGTCGCGCTTTTGATCGTTATTTGCCATGACTTAGAACTCCAGCCCGCCTTCACGAGCAGCGTCGGCCAGCGCTTTGACGCGACCATGGTACTTGAAGCCAGAACGATCAAAGGCCACCTGGGTAACGCCAGCGGCCTTGGCACGCTCGGCGACCAGCAGACCAACTTTCTTGGCCGCCTCGACGTTGCTGGTAGCGCTTTCGCGCAGTTCTTTGTCCAACGTAGAAGCGCTGGCCAGGACCTTGCTGCCGTCGGCCGCGATGACCTGGGCATAGATGTGCTGGGAAGAGCGGTACACGCACAGACGGACCACTTCCAGTTCGCGCATCTTCAGGCGAGCCTTGCGAGCGCGACGCAGTCGGGTTTCTTTCTTGACGGTCATTTGCTATGCCCTACTTTTTCTTGGCTTCTTTACGGTGGACGACTTCGTCGGCATACCGTACACCCTTGCCCTTGTAAGGCTCCGGCGGACGGAAACCACGAATCTCAGCCGCAACCTGGCCGACCAGCTGCTTGTCGATACCCTTGATCAGGATTTCGGTCTGGTTGGGGGTTTCTGCGGTGATGCCTTGCGGCAGGTCGTAGTCCACGGGGTGAGAGAAGCCCAGAGCGAGGTTCAGCACCTGACCTTTGGCCTGGGCCTTGTAGCCCACACCGACCAGTTGCAGCTTGCGCTCGAAGCCCTGGCTGACGCCGACCACCATGTTGTTGACCAGGGCACGGGTAGTGCCGGCCATCGCACGGGTCTGCTGATCGCCATTGCGAGCAGCGAAACGCAGCTCACCGGACTCTTGAGTGACTTCAACGGACGGATGGACCTTCAGTTCCAGAGCGCCCTTGGCACCCTTGATCGAAAGCGCCTGACCGGCCAGATTAACTTCGACGCCTGCAGGCAGTCTTACAGGGTTTTTAGCAACGCGAGACATGCTGATTCCCCTTAGAAGACTGTGCAGAGCACTTCGCCGCCAACACCAGCAGCACGGGCCGCGCGATCAGTCATCACACCTTTGTTGGTGGAAACGATCGACACGCCCAGACCGCCACGCACTTTCGGCAGCTGGTCAACGGCTTTGTACTGGCGCAGACCGGGACGGCTGCTACGCTTCAGCTCTTCGATGACAGGCTTGCCTTCGAAGTACTTCAGCTCGATGGACAGCGACGGCTTGGATTCCGCGCTGACCTGAAAATCCGCGATGTAACCTTCGTCCTTGAGGACTTTGGCAACGGCAGCCTTCAGCTTGGAAGAAGGCATGCTCACAACGGCCTTTTCAGCCATCTGGGCATTACGGATACGAGTTAGCATGTCTGCTAACGGGTCCTGCATACTCATGGGCTATTAGCTCCTAATACAGAAATTGAGCCTACCGGCTCTCAAAAATCACCCCTCGGCAATAGGCCGATTCGGGCGAGCCGAGCATTCTAGAGATCGGCCTGAAACGAATCAAGCCCCAAAAGGGGCTTGATTCAATTACCGCGATGAAAGGCGCTAGCTGTTACCAGCTGGCCTTCACCAGGCCGGGCACGTCACCACGCATGGCTGCTTCACGCAGCTTGATGCGGGACAGACCGAACTTGCGGTACACGCCGTGCGGACGACCGGTCAGGCGGCAGCGGTTACGCATGCGGCTAGCGCTGGCGTCACGGGGCTGCTTCTGCAGGGCAACCTGGGCATTCCAACGGTCCTCGGGGGAGGCGTTGACATTACCGATGGTCGCCTTCAGCTCGGCGCGCTTCTTGGCGTACTTGGCAACCGTCTGCTGACGCTTCAGCTCGCGGTTAATCATGCTTTGCTTAGCCATCTGAAGACCTCAATCAGTTACGGAACGGGAAGTTGAACGCGCGCAGCAGCGCACGGCCTTCCTCGTCGGTACGAGCGGTGGTGGTCAGGGTGATGTCCATACCACGCAGCGCATCGATCTTGTCGTAATCGATTTCCGGGAAGATGATCTGCTCTTTCACGCCCATGCTGTAGTTGCCGCGACCGTCGAAGGACTTGGCATTCAGGCCGCGGAAGTCACGCACGCGCGGCAGGGAGATGGACAGCAGACGATCCAGGAATTCATACATGCGATCGCTACGCAGGGTCACCTTGACGCCGATCGGCCAGCCTTCGCGAATCTTGAAGCCAGCAATGGAATTGCGAGCATAAGTCACGACCGGCTTTTGACCAGCGATCTTTTCCAGGTCAGCTACGGCGTTGTCGATGATCTTCTTGTCACCGACCGCTTCGCCCAGACCCATGTTCAAGGTGATCTTGGTGATGCGCGGAACTTCCATCACGTTACCCAGCTGAAGCTGCTCTTTCAGCTTGGGCGCGATTTCCTTCCGATAAATCTCTTTCAATCGAGCCATGGTGATCTACCTAGCAGCTTCAGGCCTGGACCGCTTTTTGGGTCGACTTGAAGATACGAATCTTCTTGCCGTCTTCGACTTTGAAACCAACGCGGTCAGCCTTGTTGGTCTCGGAGTTGAAAATGGCAACGTTGGAGACATGCAGAGGGGCTTCTTTCTCTACGATGCCACCCTGAACGCCCAGCATGGGGTTGGGCTTGGTGTGGCGCTTGATCAGGTTGACCCCGCCAACGACCAGACGGTCATCGGCGAGTACCTTCAGCACCTTGCCACGCTTGCCCTTGTCCTTGCCGGCAATGACGATTACCTCGTCGTCACGACGAATCTTTTGCATGTCGGCTACTCCTTACAGCACTTCGGGGGCAAGGGAGACGATCTTCATGAACTTCTCGGAGCGAAGTTCACGGGTCACCGGCCCAAAGATACGGGTGCCAATCGGCTCTTGCTTGTTGTTCAGCAGAACCGCGGCGTTGCCGTCGAAGCGGATGATGGAACCGTCGGTGCGGCGGACGCCGTGCTTGGTACGCACGACGACAGCAGTCATCACCTGACCTTTCTTCACCTTGCCGCGCGGAATTGCTTCCTTGACGGTGACTTTGATGATGTCGCCAATGCCGGCGTAACGGCGGTGGGAACCGCCGAGCACCTTGATGCACATCACGCGACGAGCGCCGCTGTTGTCGGCGACGTCAAGCATGGATTGAGTCTGGATCATGGCTCTCTACCCTTATACCTGAACGGCGCGCTCGACGACGTCAACCAGGGTCCACGCCTTGGTCTTGGCCAGCGGGCGGGTTTCGCGAATGGTGACCAGGTCACCAATGCGGCACTGATTGGTTTCGTCGTGAGCGTGCAGCTTGGTGGAACGCTTCACGTATTTGCCGTAGATCGGGTGCTTGACGCGACGCTCGATCAGTACGGTGACGGTTTTGTCCATCTTGTCGCTGACCACTCGGCCGGTCAGCGTACGGACAGTTTTTTCAGCTTCAGCCATGATCACTTACCTGCTTGCTGGTTCAGCACAGTCTTGACGCGAGCGATGTCGCGCTTCACTTGCGAGAGCATGTGAGACTGACCCAACTGGCCAGTTGCCTTCTGCATACGCAGATTGAACTGGTCACGCAGCAGGTTGAGAAGCTGCTCGTTCAGCTCCTCTACGGATTTCTCACGCAAATCTTTCGCTTTCATCACATCACCGTCCGCTTAACAAAGGAGGTTTCGAGCGGAAGCTTGGCAGCGGCCAGGGCGAATGCCTGACGAGCCAGATCCTCGGAAACACCCTCGATCTCGTACAGGACCTTGCCCGGCTGGATCTGGGCTACCCAGTACTCGACACTACCCTTACCTTTACCCATCCGCACTTCGAGAGGCTTCTTGGTGACAGGCTTGTCAGGGAAGACGCGGATCCAGATCTTGCCGCCACGCTTCACGTGACGGGTCAGCGCACGACGTGCGGATTCGATCTGGCGAGCGGTCAGACGGCCACGGCCGACAGCCTTCAGCGCGTACTCGCCGAAGCTGACCTTGCTACCGCGATGAGCCAGACCACGGTTGTGGCCGGTCATCTGCTTGCGGAATTTTGTACGCTTGGGTTGCAGCATGTTGCGTACTCCTTACTTAGCAGCAGCTTTTTTGCGCGGAGCCGGGGCGACGGGCTTGAGCTCTTCCTGGCGGCCACCAATGACCTCACCCTTGAAGATCCAAACCTTCACACCGATCACACCGTAAGTGGTGTGGGCTTCCGCAGTGGCGTAGTCGATATCGGCACGCAGGGTGTGCAGAGGCACACGACCTTCGCGATACCACTCGGTACGGGCGATTTCAGCACCGCCCAGACGACCGCTCACCTGAATCTTGATGCCTTTGGCACCAATGCGGATCGCGTTCTGTACGGCGCGCTTCATGGCGCGACGGAACATCACACGACGCTCAAGCTGCTGCGCAACGCTCTGCGCAACCAGGGCACCGTCGAGCTCCGGCTTGCGGATCTCTTCGATGTTGATGTGCACGGGCACACCCATTCTTGCGGTCAGGTCCTGACGCAGCTTCTCGACATCCTCACCTTTCTTGCCAATCACGATACCGGGACGGGCGGTGTGGATGGTGATGCGTGCGGTTTGAGCCGGGCGATGAATATCGATACGGCTTACGGACGCGCTTTTTAGTTTGTCCTGGAGGTACTCACGAACCTTCAGGTCGGCCAGCAGATAGTCCGCATAAGTGCGCTTATCCGCGTACCAGACCGAAGTGTGCTCCTTGACGATACCCAGGCGAATGCCATTGGGATGTACTTTCTGACCCATCTGATCGACTCCGTTACTTGTCCGCAACCTTGACCGTGATATGGCAAGACCGCTTCACGATGCGATCAGCACGACCTTTGGCACGCGGCATGATGCGCTTGAGCGAACGACCTTCGTTTACGAAGACAGTGGAGACCTTCAGGTCGTCCACGTCGGCGCCTTCATTGTGCTCGGCGTTGGCAACAGCCGACTCCAGCACCTTCTTCATGATCTCAGCGGCTTTCTTGCTGCTGAAAGTCAACAGGTTGAGCGCTTCGCCCACCTTCTTCCCGCGAATCTGGTCGGCGACCAAGCGGGCTTTCTGGGCGGAGATACGAGCGCCCGACAGCTTAGCGGCTACTTCCATCTTCCTTACCCCTTAACGCTTGGCTTTCTTGTCAGCCGCATGACCGCGATAGGTGCGGGTAGCAGCGAACTCGCCGAGTTTGTGGCCGACCATGTCTTCGTTCACCAGAACAGGGACATGTTGACGACCGTTGTGCACAGCGATGGTCAGGCCGACCATTTGCGGCAGGATCATCGAACGACGCGACCAGGTCTTGATCGGTTTGCGTTCGTTCTTTTCCACCGCGACTTCGATCTTCTTCAACAGGTGAAGATCGATAAAAGGACCTTTCTTCAGAGAACGGGGCACAGTCGAATCCTCTACTGATTACTTGCCGCGACGGACAATCATCTTGTCGGTACGCTTGTTGGAGCGCGTCTTGAGACCCTTGGTCTTGACGCCCCACGGCGAAACCGGATGACGGCCACCGGAAGTACGACCTTCACCACCACCGTGCGGGTGATCGACCGGGTTCATGGCGACACCACGAACGGTCGGACGCACGCCACGCCAGCGGGTGGCACCGGCCTTACCCAGCGAACGCAGGCTGTGCTCACCGTTGGACACTTCGCCCAGGGTGGCACGGCACTCGGACAGCACCTTGCGCATTTCACCGCTGCGCAGACGCACGGTGACGTAGGCGCCTTCGCGGGCGACCAGCTGAGCGGAGGTACCCGCGGAGCGAGCGATCTGAGCGCCCTTGCCAGGCTTCAGCTCGATACCGTGGATGGTGCTACCGACCGGCACGTTACGCAGCGGCAGGTTGTTGCCAGCCTTGATGGGCGCGCCAGCGCCGGACAGCAGCTGGTCACCGGCAGCAACGCCCTTGGGAGCGATGATGTAGCGACGCTCGCCATCGGCGTACTTCAGCAGAGCGATGTGTGCAGTACGGTTCGGATCGTATTCGATACGCTCAACGACGGCAGGGATGCCATCCTTGTTGCGACGGAAATCGACCAGACGGTAGTGCTGCTTGTGACCACCGCCGATGTGGCGAGTGGTGATACGACCATTGTTGTTACGGCCGCCGGACTTGCTCTTCTTCTCCAGCAAAGGAGCGTAGGGCGCGCCTTTGTGCAGATCAGAGTTGACCACCTTGACCACAAAGCGGCGGCCAGCGGAGGTCGGCTTGCATTTTACGATTGCCATGATGCCCCCTGATTACTCGGCGCTGCTGGAAAAGTCGAGATCCTGGCCCGGCTGGAGCGCGATGTACGCTTTTTTCCAGTCGTTACGCTTGCCCAGACCACGAGCGGTACGCTTGGTCTTGCCCTGGACGTTCAGGGTGCTGACGCTGCGAACCTTGACCTCGAACAGCTGCTCGACGGCCTTCTTGATTTCCAGCTTGGTTGCATCGGTGGCAACCTTGAATACGAACTGCTTCTGGCTGTCCGCCAGCATGGTGGCCTTCTCGGAGATGTGCGGGCCAAGCAGCACTTTGAATACGCGTTCCTGGTTCATGCCAGCAGCTCCTCGAATTTCTTCACGGCGGACACAGTGACCAGCACCTTGTCGTAGGCGATCAGGCTGACCGGGTCGGAACCCTGGACATCACGCACGTCGACGAAAGGCAGGTTGCGGGCAGCCAGATACAGGTTCTGGTCGACAGCGTCGGTCACGATCAGCACGTCGCTCAGGCCCAGGCCGTCCAGCTTGCTGACCAGGGTCTTGGTCTTGGGCGCGTCGACGGCGAAGTCGTCAACCACGACCAGACGATCCAGACGGACCAGCTCGGCGAGGATGGAGCGCAGTGCAGCGCGGTACATCTTCTTGTTCAGCTTCTGGCTGTGATCCTGGGGCTTGGCTGCGAAAGCCACGCCACCGGAGCGCCAGATGGGGCTGCGGATGGTACCGGCACGGGCACGACCGCTGCCCTTCTGACGCCAGGGCTTCTTGCCACCGCCACGGACTTCGGAACGGGTCTTCTGGGCACGGGTGCCCTGACGACCGCCAGCCATGTAGGCGACAACTGCCTGGTGAACCAGGGTCTCGTTGAATTCACCGCCGAAGGTGTGCTCGGAGACTTCGATAGCTTGAGAGCCATTCACATTGAGTTGCATGTTCTCTCTCCTCTCAACCACGGGCCTTGACAGCGGGACGCACGATCACGTCACCACCCGGCGCGCCGGGGACGGCACCCTTGACCAGCAGCAGGTTGCGCTCGGCGTCTACACGCACGACTTCCAGCGACTGAACGGTTACACGCTCCGCACCCAGGTGACCGGACATTTTCTTGCCCTTGAACACTCGACCAGGAGTCTGGCACTGGCCGATGGAACCAGGTGCACGGTGGGAAACGGAGTTACCGTGGGTGTTGTCCTGACCACGGAAGTTCCAGCGCTTGATGGTACCGGCGTAGCCCTTACCTTTGGACTGACCAGTGACATCAACCATCTGACCGGCTTCGAACAGGGCTACGGTGACTTCGTCGCCGGCCTTGTACTCACCGTCTTCCAGGCGGAATTCGAGGACGCTACGACCAGCGGCAACGCTGGCCTTGGCGAAGTGACCGGCTTGCGCCTTGGTCACGCGGGAAGCACGACGCTCGCCCACGGTTACCTGAATGGCACGATAGCCATCGGTTTCTTCGCTTTTGAATTGGGTTACGCGATTCGGCTCGATCTCAATGACCGTAACCGGAACGGAAACGCCTTCTTCGGTGAAAACGCGGGTCATACCGCATTTACGACCGACTAAACCAATCGTCATGTTGAGAACCTCTTGAGTGTACGGGGCTTTCACCCGCTATGGCCGCCCATTTCAGAGCGTTACACGACTGAAACCTTGACGGTCTCAGCCGAGGCTGATTTGCACTTCAACGCCAGCGGCGAGATCGAGCTTCATCAGCGCATCGACGGTCTTGTCGGTGGGCTGAACGATGTCGAGCACACGCTTGTGGGTACGAATTTCGTACTGGTCACGAGCGTCCTTGTTGACGTGCGGAGAAATCAGCACTGTGTAACGTTCCTTGCGGGTAGGCAGAGGAATCGGACCACGCACCTGAGCACCAGTACGTTTCGCAGTTTCTACGATTTCCTGGGTGGATTGATCGATCAGGCGATGATCAAAAGCCTTCAACCGAATACGGATTTGTTGATTTTGCATTTGACCTCAGACTCCAAGCTTTCCTCTCGGACAAAAAGGTGCCCGATTAAAGGAGGCGCAATTCTAAGGATGTCGTCGGCGGCTGTCAAGAACGCCTCTTTTGCCATCTGTCAATTTCACGAGCCAAGAAAAAAGGCCCCGGAGGGCCTTTTTTCGTTTCAGATCAATCGATTACTCGATGATCTTGGCAACCACGCCGGCGCCGACGG
>NZ_ANBZ01000041.1:0-96106 GCF_000316965.1 Pseudomonas sp. 313 | reverse complement strand
TGCCGACGTCTCCAATCGGGTGATGCGGACCATCCAGGGGATGGTGCCGGACCTGGAGGTGTACTCGATCGACGAATGCTGGGCGGACCTCACTGGCATGCCTGGCGACCTGGAGGAGCTCGGCCGGGAGATCCAGGCGCGTGTGCACCGCTGGGTGGGCATCCCGGTCGGCGTCGGGATCTCGACCACCAAGACGCTGGCGAAGCTGGCTCAGTGGGCGGGCAAGACCTGGCGCGCTACCGGCGGGGTGGTGGATCTCACCGACGCGCTCAGGCAGGGGCGCCTGCTGCCGCTGGCGCTGGTGGGTGACGTGTGGGGCGTGGGCCGAAAGCTGACCACCCGCCTGCAGGGGCTCGGCATCACCACGGCCCAGGACTTGGCCCGGGCGGACCTGCGAGTGCTGCGCAAGGAGTTCTCCCGCGTCCTGGAGCGCACGGCGCGGGAGCTGCGCGGCGAACAGTGGATGCGCCTGCACGAGGCGCCGCCGCTGAAGAAGGAGATCATCAGCTCGCGGATGTTCGGCCATCGAGTGTACCGCCTGGAGGCGCTGCGCGAGGCGATGGCCACCTACGTGACCCGGGCAGCCGAGAAGCTGCGCGAGCAGGGGTCGCTGTGCTCCACGCTGCTGGTAAGCGTTCAGACAGGCCAGCACGAACCCGAGGAGCGCCGCTACTACCGAAGCCTGGGCATCCAGCTCGCGCATCCGACCGACGATACCCGACTCCTGGTGCAGGCCGCGCTGGCCGGACTGGATCCGATCTATCGCGAGGGCTACGCCTATTCGAAGTGCGCCGTGGTGCTGGGCAGCATCGTGCAGACGGACGAGTTCACGCCAGACCTCTTCGCCCCGGCCGGGCAGGGACGGCCCAGCGAGCTGATGCAGGTGGTGGACCGGATCAATGCCCGATACGGCAGGGCAGCGCTGCACGTGGGCCGGATGCCTACCGATCCGGGCTGGCAGATGCGGCGAGAGCTGTTGTCGCGGGGGTATACGACCCGGTGGGGAGAGTTGCCGCGGGCAGGTTGAGCCAACCTATTTCGGTCCAGATATGGTTTCCCATCGTCTTTTTTCAGCCCATGCGAAAAATAGGGTGCTCCCAGGGGTTGCGTTCTGAAAAAGCCTGTCAGGGTGGATCAGCAACCCCATCATTCAGAGGAGTAGTCGATGGTGCGAAGAAGAGGTTGGTTGTGGTTGACACGCAGTGAACAGCAGACAGTGAGGCGGATCCGGACGCTGGAGAAAAAGGATCAGGATAGGTTGCATCTCCTCATCGATGCGATGTGTAGGACGTCCCTGACAGAACGTTGAGCTCAGCCCGGTGCGAAATCACCGGGCTTTTTTTGGGTTTACGTTTGATCCGAAGGTCTCTGAGCCAGAGGTGCCTCAGCGCACAGAAGGAGCTGGTCCAAGAGGAAAATCTAAAATTTAGCCTTGCGCTCACCTTTCGAGTGTGATTGGTGTTGACTTTTTCGTGGATGTGATATAGATTGTATATCACTGGTCGGACGCGGCCAGTTCCGGAAATTGAAATCGCTAGATAACTACCAAACATGATTCGACTTTTGTCGAAATTCGAAGATGGAAAGACGGAAAGTACTTGGAGATGACTATGTCCCTCAACGCCGAGAAGCAAACTGAAAGCTTCCTCTTACGTTTACGCAAGAAGGACACGCCGACAGCTGTTAGTAGCTCTACTGTCGAATTGCTAATGGAACAGACCGGCATGAGTAAAACCGAAGTCGCTCATCTTGCACTTCGGCAGATGGCAGACCGCTATTTGCCAAAGTATGAGTTGGACGATGGTCCACTAACCGACGCTCAAATTGCAGCCATTCGGGTTGCAAGTCCCGCTACGCATACTGCGGAGGAGCGCTTTACTAAGAGGTTGTTCTAAAAATGGCTAAACCTTTCTACCCCCTGCCTGCGCCAGGCGATATCGTTTGGTGTAAATTTCCGAGTCACGCGAACCTCGGAGAACCAGGCCCTAAAAGCCGGCCAGCATTGGTCGTGAGAGTCTCTGATCTGGATCATGAGGTCGTAATTGCCTACGGTACCAGTCAGAAGACCCAAACCCTTTATCCTGGTGAGTTTTCTCTATCGCCAAGCGATGGTGATGCCTACCAGATGAGTGGTTTGGGTGCTGAAACAAAGTTTGATGTTGGTAGAACGGTTCAATTGCCATTCGATACGGATTGGTTTGGTGAGCACAAAAGCGTGCATGCATCATCGCCACTTCCCAAGATGGGAACCATCCATCCCAGCTATATGCCTGCGATACTAAAGGCGCTGAAAGCGCTAAAGAAAACCTAACGTTGTAGGTGTTCCCTGGGAAACCGGCTATATGGCCGGTTTTTTTATTTTTTAATTTTCTTCCATTCCCTTTCGACCGCCCGCTTCGCCGTCGCCTTCGTGGCGTACAGGTGCCTGAGCCGCCGTGGCTTGCTCTGGTCGCCCTCAGTGAGGGTGTGCTCCTTGCCGGTCTTCGGGTCGCGGTAGTAGGCAATGATCCCGGTGTAGTCGCCCGGGATCTCATCGACCAGGTCGGCGACCAGGTCTTCCGGCAGCTTGGCTTCCAGCTCGAGGCGCGTGGTGTAGCCGCCGTCCGCCGTGAGGCTGTGCTGCACGTTCCCCCCGTACCAGATGATGGCGTCGATCTCGGCCTTCACGCCCTGCAGGGTGTAGGTGAGTTCGGGCATGAGCTCAGGGCGGCCCAGGGCGAGCTGGTAGGTGAGGGTGGCGGTACCGCGCTGCAGGCGGTTCCACTCGGCCCGGGCGGCGCGCAGCGCGGAGAGCTGGTCGGTGTAGGTGTGGCGCAGGTCCTTCACGTTCTCGCCGCCGCCGGCTATGGCCTCCTTCTTCTTCGCACTGTTGACGTCGTAGTAGAAGGCGCGCACGGCGTCGTAGCTCTCGCGATCGGCCTGCAGATAGCTGTGCTGGTCGCCGTCCTTGCGGGTGAGGGTGACGTGGCCCAGGTCGGCGCCGCTGACGGCCTTGCCGCCGCCGGCCGGGAGGAACAGCAGCCGGCCCGCTTTCACGGTGGCCACCGCGTCATAGTCCTCGCCCAGACGGGTCAGCAGGTTCGCGTCCGATTCGCCGGTCTGGTCCAGCTGCAGGATCTGCTGCGCCTCGAGGTCGGGCGCGATGAGCGGGGTGAGCCCCTGTCGCGCGGCCAGGACGCGCAGCACGGCGCCCAGGGTGGTGGCGCTGTAGCTCTGGTCCCGTTTGGTCTTGAGGCCCTTGCGCAGGTCGGCGCTACGGGCGCGGATGCTGAGCACGTCGGGGGCGCCGCTGTGCTCGGTCTCGTCGACGATGTAGCTGCCCTTGTCGATCAGGCCGGTGGTGGACCAGCCCAGCCAGAGGCGGATCTTGGCGCCCCGGGGCGGGATGGCCAGCAGGCCGTCGTGGTCGGACAGCACCAGGCTCAGCTGGTCGGCCTCGAGGCCGCGGTTGTCCGTCAGATCCAGGCTGATTAGCCGCGGCGCGATGAGGGCACTGATGTCCTTGCCGTCGACCAGGATCTGGTAGCGCGCCTGGGCATAGGTAGCGCCCTGCACCAGGTCACGGCCGAGGGTGCGTAGCTGGCCGGTGGCGGTGTCAAGCAGCTCCTGGATCACAGCAGCTTCCTCAGCAGGGTACCCATGCCGGCCATGCCGGCGCCGAGCAGCTCGCGGCCGGTGTCGTCGTCGACGCGCTTGAGGGCGATGCTGAACTCGATGCGGCGCGGGGTGCCGTCCGAGAAGAACAGCGTCTTGGTCTCGGTGATGCTCTCGATGACCCAGAGCCCGTAGATCCGCCCGCTGCCCTCGATCAGTGGCCAGGCGCCGCCGGTACCGGCCATGTAGCGCAGTACGTCCAGGCTGCTGGGCGTGCCGGCAAGCTCCGGGGCGAGCCAGCCGGGCATGGTGATGCTGTCGTCGCCCTTGCCGAGGAACTGGCGCGCCGGCGCGGCGCCCACGCGGGAGCTGGTGGCGTGGCGGTAGTCGGTCTGCCGCTGCAGCTCCTGGTAGGCGAGGGTGTAGAGGCTGAAGATGAAATTGCCGAGGGCCATCATCATGGTGATCAGGTCCTGTCCTTGAGGCTGCTGCGGCCGCGGGCGGCCTTCTGGCTCTCGATGCGGGCCAGGGCGGCCTGGACCTCGCGGGCGATCGCCTGGGCGTCCGTACCGGCACCCGCGTTGATGGTGATGTGGTAGACGTCGCCGCCTGCCGGCGCAGCAGGCGCGGCGGCGGACATCGCGGGTCGGTCGTCGAAGGTGATGCCGTTGGCCAGCGCCGGAGTTGCGGCAGTACCGATGCCCAGGGCGACCGCGCCGGCACTGGCGATACGCTTGGCGGTGTCGGCGATCTGGGCCAACGGACTGCCTTCACCCTTACCCAGGCCGATGGCCAGGCCCTGCATGGTGAACTCACCCAGGGAGGCGAAGACGCGGGACGGCGAGTGGATGTCCAGCTTCTCCTTGAAGAAGTTGATCGCGCTCTCGCCGGCGCCCATCACCGCGTTCTTCACCGCGCCCAGGCCGCTGGTGATGCCGTTGACCAGGCCCTGCATCATCATGCCGCCGAGCTCGGTGAATTTGGCCGGGAGCTCGAAGCCGAAGTAGTTCATCACCGCGGCGAAGGCCCGGTAGAAGAGGCCGATCGGCGAGAAGTCCAGGATCAGCTTGGCGATCCCGGTAATACCACCACTGGCCCCCAGCTTCATCTCCTCCCAGATCCCTTTGAACCACGGCGCAATGGTGCTCCAGTTGGCGTAGAGCAGGGTGCCTGCGGTGACCAGGCCGAAGATGACGGCGGCGATGGGGTTGGCCATCACGGCGGCACCGAGCAGCCGGAAGCCGGTGGCCACTAGGGGCAGCGTGCCCTTGCCGAGGTTGAATAGCAGGCCGATCAGACTCGGCAGGCGGATACCGACCTGGGCGAGCATGAAGCGCAGCGCCAGGAAGGGACCCAGCACGCCGGCCAGCCCCAGGGCAACCGTGCCGAAGGCGATCGATACGGCTGACAGCACCGCGGCTACCTTGACCAGGTTGCCGGCGAGAGTGGGATTGGCCTCGGCCCAGGCGCCCGTGGCGGAGGCAGCATCGGTCAGCCAGGTGATGATTTCCTTGAGCTGGGGCGCGACTGACGCCCCGAACTGAGCTTGAGCGTTGGTGAAGCTGCCTGTCGCGGCATCCCAGAGGTTGGTCACGGTCTTGAGCTGCTCGTTGACGCGCATCTGCAGGTCCGCCTGGGCCTTCATCTTGCCCTGGACTTCCTGGTAGCCGGCCAGGCCCTTGGACATCATGGTATTGAGCGCGGTGAGGGTCTCGGAGTCGTCGCCGAAGATCTGTTTCAACACGCCCAGGCGGGTCTCGGTGTTGAGCCCCTTGAGCTTGTCCAACTGGGCGTAGAGCTTCTCCATGCCGCCGAATTCGCCCTTGCCGTCGGTGAAGTCCAGCTTGATGCCCTTGTCCTTGAGGCCCTTGTTGGCCTTGCCGACCTTGTCCGTATCCATGCCCATCTGGAAGATCTTGCGCAGGGCATTGCCGGCGGCGCCGCCTTCCATGCCGGTCTGGTCAAGCTGGATCAGCAAGGGGGAAAGCGCGTTGGCCGCCTCGAGGCCCTCCTTCTTGATGATGTCCAGCGCCGGGCTGATCTTGCTGAAGCCCTCGAGCATGTTGTTGGAGTCGACGCCCAGGTAGAAGCCGCGCTGGATGGTGTCCATCAGGCCCATGAGATCCTTCTCGCTGGTGCGGGTGGCGTCCTGCATCTTGGCGGCGAACTCTGCGGCCTCGGTGACCGGCATCTTAAGCTGGACGCCCAGGTAGGCAGCAGCCTCGCCCATGCCGCCGAGGATGGTCTTGGCCGACATCCCCTGGCGCACCAGCATGGTCATCATTTCCTGGAATTCGGCGGTGGTACCGGGCAGACGATCGCCCAGGCGCGTTGCCAGGTCGGAGATCTCCTTGAATTCCTTGGGCGCGGTGCCGTCGCTCAGCATCAGCGAAGCGCGCAGCTGGGTGGCGGCGTCCTCGGCCGGGGCAAAGGCTTTGATCATGCCCAGCACCGGGCCGCCGATCGCGGCGCCGGTTGCGGCCGAGCTGGCGCCGGCCATGGCGGCGTTGCCAGCGAGCTCCTGGCCGCGCTTGAGCTTGTTGCGGGCGCTTGCCAGCTTCTCCTGGGTGCGATTGAGGCGCTCGAGCTTGCCGCGCTGGGTATCGATAGCGGCATTGGCGCTGGTGAGCTGCGCCTGCAGCCGCGCCTGGGCGCCGCCGAGGTCGCGGGTATCGACGCCGCTGGCGCGCATGATTGGCAGCAGGCGCTGCAGCTCGGTGCGCTGGGCGGTGTGCTTGGCCTGGAGCTTGTCGACGGCTGCGGCCGCGTTGGCGAAGGTCTTCTGGAAGGCGGCGGACGGGGCGTCCATGGCCTTGAGCTGCTCGCGGTAGGACCGCAGCTTCTCCTGGCCCTTGGCCAGGGCCTCGGCGCTCTGGCGCACGGCCTCGCGCTGGCGCTGGTAGGCGCTGATGTCTTGCTGCTGCTGGTTGAGCTCTTTGACCCGGTCCCGGGCAGCCTTGAGCGCCCGGGCGGTCGCGTTGCCGCCCCCGGCGATGCGTTTGAGCGGGGCCGTGACCTTGTCCAGGGCGGACAGGAGGACGCGGATCTGCAGGTCATTGGCCATCGGGGGAGACTCGCTTGCGGGCGCGTTCGCGCCAGTCCATCAGTTCGGAAACGCTCAGCTGGTCGAGCTGAGCGGGGTGCCAGTGGAAGGTGATGGCGAGGTCTGCCATCGCATCCTCTACGTGGCGGGGAAGAGATCCGCCTTCATGGACTTCTTGAGCAAAAAAACTGGCGACGACACTCCCTGCGTCGACCAGGTCGGCGGGATCCATGGCGCGGACCTCGGCCTCGGTAAGAGTCGGGGTGCTGATGCGCGGGATCACGCGGACGATGGCGTTGACGTCCATCTGCAGCAGGTCGGAGAGAGTGATGCCGCGCAGTGCGCCGGCGTTGGGCTTGCGCAGAGTGATCTGGTCGATGGTGGTGGCACCGCGGACGATGGGCTGGTCCAGGACGATGACGTTCTCGGGGGTGGTATCGCTCATGGTGGTACTCCAGGTAATAGGCTTGGGAGATCAGGTGGCCCGCCTGAGCGGGCTGGAAAAGGGGAGGGATCAGATGCCGAGCGAGGCGCGCTGCTTGGCCAGGCGGTCTTCGCCGCCCACGATCTCGATGAAGTTGAGGAGGTCGATCTCGATCACGGTCTCGCCGTCCACGATCAGCTTGTAGTAGCTGCCGGCGGTGGTGATCTTGTGCTCGGTGTCCTCGCCGGCGCTGGCTTCACCCATCTCGATAGATTCGTGGCGGCCGCGGACGACGATCTCGACAGCGGTCTCTTCGCCGGTGTCGTCCTGCTGGTAGCTGCCGGTGAAGCGCAGGGGCACGGCTGCGGCGCCCACGGCGCCGAATTGCTTGAGGACGGTGAGGTCGAGGCCGCCGAGGCTCCATTCCAGCTGGATACCGTCGTCGGACATACCCAGGTCAGCCTTGACCGGGCCGTTCATGCCGGCGCCGCGGAAGGCTTCCATCTTGCGGCCGAGGGTCGGCAGGGTGACGGACTTGGCGACGCCCAGGTAGGAGTGGCCGTCGTTGAAAAGCATCATGTTCTTGAGTTTGCGGGGCATGGCCATGGGGGCAGCTCTCCAGAGGGCGCCCTAGGGGCGCCGGGTGATCAGGATCAGGCGTTTACGCGGGTCGCGAAGTCGGCCAGGTAGCGGTCGGTGATGCGCTGGCGCAGGGTCATGTCTTCCAGCGGCGGGACGGGGGTGTAGTCGTAGTCGAGCCACAACTTGCCGGCCTTGAGGGTGCTGGCGTCGTTGGCGTCGGCGTCGTACCAGCACTCGCCGCCCAGCAGGTAGCCCTGGCGGGTGAGCTCGCGGAATTTGGCGTTGATGCCCTCGACGATGTCGCGCACCAGGCTCGGGTGCATCGGGCGGTCCACCGCCCAGAAATGCGCCTCGGCCATGGTGTCGGCCAGCACCTGGGCGGTGCGGGTGTAGTTCTCGAAGGTGAAGAGCGCGTCGTCGCTGCAGGTGCGCGAGCCCCAGAAGCGGTAGCCCTCATGGTTGATCAGCGTGGTGATCTGGTTGCCGTTGAGGTAGTCGCTGTCGGTGGCGGTGTTCTGCAGGTCCCAGAAGACATCCTTGGACACGCCGGTGACGCCGGCCACGGCGACGTTGGAGAGGGTCTTGTGCCAGCCGGTCTCCTGGTCGATCTGGGCGCGCAGGCCCAGCGCGCGGGCGGTGGCGGCCGCGGTGACGGTCTTGTTGTCGGTGGTGGACCAGGCCAGGAAGTCCGGCCAGTGGAGCATCAGCTCGCGGGCGGTGAACTGGGTGCGGTAGGCGACGGCCTCTTCCTTGGTCGCGCAGCCGTTGCAGTTGGCGTAGACGAAGGCGCGCAGCTGCTTGGCGATCGGCAGCAGGGCGGTGGTCACGGCCTGGGTGTCGAGCCCGGGAATGCCCAGGATGCGCGGCGTCACGCCGAGTTTGGCCTTGGACGCGAGCAGGGCCTTCATGCCGGTGTATCGGCCGGCGACGACGCCACCGATCAGGTTGGACTGCAGCTCGGCCGCGCTGGCGCCGTCCGCAACTCGGACCACAACCACGACGGGCTTGGACTGGTCGGCGATCGCCTGCAGAGAGGGGGCCAGGGTGCCCTTAGTACCGGCCTTGCCGACAGCGGCCTGGACGTTGGTCAGCAGGACGGGCGTGTCGAGCGGGAAGGTGGTGGCATCGGCATCGCTACCGGTGCAAACCATGCCGATGACGGCCGTGGAAACGGTGGAAATGGAGCGGGTGCCCTGATTGATCTCGAGGACACGCACGCCGTGATGGAAGTCAGCCATGGAGGGTAAGCCTGCGCAGGTGGGTATGTGACGCTGCACAGGCTGAGGGATCCGCGCGCGCGGGTCGCGGGGCGGGAGTTGTAGCGGGCGCCGCTACAAAATCAGGCGGCGGTAATGAGGCTGGCCACGTCCGGGTTGGCGGCGAGGAAGGCCTTGAGCTTGTCGACCGGATCCTCAGCGTCGAAGGCTTTAGGGCGATTGACCAGACGCCAGGCGGTGCCATCCCAGCGCGGCCACTGGTTGTCCTCCCAGGTGGCTGGCGGCGGCGTTTCCACGCAGCGCGCCGGCAGGTGGTAGACGCCAGGCTCGAGCGGCGACTCATCGGCGGAGGTCTGCCCCTGGTAGAAGCCGGCCTGGTCGGTTTGATAGACGATCTTGTCCATGGGACACCTCAGTACTTGATGATGGCCAGCAGCGCGATGTTGCGCGGGCGCGCCTCGCTGCCGCCGCTCGGGTCGATGGTGACGACGTGGGTGTGGTCGCCGTTGGTGCTGGTGTTGTAGCTACTCGTGCGGTCGGTAAAGTTGTTGCCGCCGGACAGGCCACTGCTGCTGGTTTCGTAGGTGTCGGTGTCCGAATAGACGTGCGAGTGCGCGCCGGCCTGGGAGGTCTTGCCGGTGTGGACGTGCTCCTGGTTCTGGCCCAGCTGGCCGGTACCCAGGCCACGGCCCTTGTCGATCCCGCGGCCGTCGTCCAGGCAGCGGATGAATTCGCCGCGCAGGTCAGGCAGGTTGAAGGTGGTGAAGCCATCACCCGCGCCGTGATAGGTGCCCAGGGCGGCGAAAAGCTCGGCATAGGCGGTACGCGAGATCGCTGCACCGTTGGCCTTGAACCAGCCGGCCGGGGCGGTGGTACCGGCGAAGTAGCCGACCGTGCCGGCCGGTACCCGCGTGATCATCGCGTCCACCTCGCCCTTGCTATAGAGCTCCATGTTGGCTCGGGCCTTGGCCTTGTCCGGCACGTCGGCCAGGTTCTGGGTCTTCATCAGCGGATCGAAGAAGGTGCCGAGCGGGTCGTTCTGAGCCAGCACGATCTTGGTGCCGGTGGCGTAGCTGCTGGTGAGCTTGAGCGCGGTGCTACTGATCGCGGTCCATTCCTCGCTAGCGCGCAGCCGGTTACCGGCGACGTAGACCGCCAGGCCCACGGTGGTGGTCTTGGCCAGGTTGACCACGGTCTGGTTGGCGGCCAGCGTCTGGGTCTCCTCGATCGAGCGCACCACCACATTGGCCTGCGTGGGATCGGTCCAGGCATAGGCGCCATCGGCATTGCCAGTCTTGGCCAGCACTTGGTTCGTGGTGCCGCCTGGGATGATCAAGGCCTTGGCGAAGGTGTTGAGCACCCAGGTGTGGCTGGCTACCGCCAGGTTCGGGTCCACCTGCAGGTTGATCACCGAGGCGTTCGAGGCCAGGAATTGCACGCGCAGCACGGCATCCGAATAGGCGCCCTCGCCGGGGAGCGGTTTGTAGGTGTCCGGCAGGTTGCCGACCACGAACAGGCTGCCCTGGTCGTCAAAGAGGCCGACCTCGCGCAGGGTGAAGCCGCCGGTAGCCGCCGGGATCACGATCTCGGCGATGAAGCCGCGCGGCTCGTCCGGATCCTGGTAGACGCGGTTGATGGTGGTGCGATAACGCTCGCGCACCAGTTGGGTCATGCCCTCGGCAGGAGTGACGGGGTTGCCGTTGCCATCGCCCACGGCCGCCTGGATCAGGTTGATAGCGACGCCGGCAGCCTCGGCCTGGGCCAGGCGCTTGAGCCCGTAGGCGGTGTGTATCGTGTGGAAGTCCATGATCAGCCCTTGCTGCCGGTGTGGTAGTGACTGGCCCCGCCAAGGCGTGGCCCGATCCAGAAAATGAATGCCCGCCAGCGCGCTTCACCCTCAGCCCGGCAGGCGCGGTACAGCACCGCGTCCGCTGCGGCGCGGGGCAGTTGGCCGGTGCGGTAGAGGAAGTCGTGGACGAAGGCGGCCAGCACGGCGTAGCCAGCCAGAGCGGCATAGATGCCGGTGGCGGCGAGGCTGGTCCACAGCAGCGGATTCGCGGCCGCCTGCAGGGGCAGCAGCAGGGCGCAAAGCGCGCCGGCCACCCAGGCAAGTACGCCAAGGATCAGGGCCCAGCGCGCGACCTCGCGTAGAAAGCGGATCGATGCCAGGTCGCTGCGCTCGCCCACGGGAACGACGATTCGGCCATAGACCGGGTCGACGAACACAAGCGGCTCGACCAGCTCCCAGGTCCAGCGGTCCACCTGGCGCATGGCTGGGCGGCTCTCGAAGTGACCCTTGCTCATACCGGCCACCACTTGTCGGCGGCGAAGTCCTGGGGAATGGGTGCCATCGCCTTGAGGTCGCTCCCAGCCTGCACCAGCGCGCTTTTGCGGGCCGTGGCAGCCTGGCCAAGCGCTAGCGCGGTCTGGGCATCCATCGGCACGCGGCTGTTGTCGGCGGCGATCCAGAAGAAGTCCTTGGCCGCGTCTGCCCAGCGCAGCTCACCCACCTTGGCGCCGTTCATGATGGCCGCGAGCGCGTTGTTCATGGCGCCCAGGATGTTCTCCCGGTCGCCTGCCTCGCGGGTCTGGTAGTGCTTGCCCTGGAACTCGAAGCCCAGTTCCACGCGGCGGTCCCGCTCGGTGTCGACCTGGTCAGTAGTGACCACCGGCAGCGGTTGCTCTGGCGCATTGTCGGCGGCGCTCCAGCCCTGACCATTCCAGACGGCCACCTGGCCAGCTTTGAGCTTAGGCGGTGCGGTCGGCGTGCTGCGCCCGGGGATGCCCGCCATAGGGTCGGCCTGGATGGATCCAGCCAGGACGCCATCGGCGCCCCATTGATAGAGGGTGATGGTGTCCATGGTTATTTGGCCTTGACGAAGTTTGCGAAGGGGGCGGGCTGGGCGGCGGACTTAGGGACGCGAAAAGTCGTCTTGATGTCGTAGGGCGGGGCAGCCCGCATAAATCCATAGGTGCCCCAGGACTGGATGACCCACACGCCTTTGCCGTCCGTGCAAGGCTCGCCAGGGTAGGAAAGCGAGAACGAAATGGTCGCGGGCGTGTAACTTACGTTTCCGCTCGCGTCGACAGACACGCCAGTAAACCGAGCGTGACCTCCGGCATTAGGGTTCGTGACGATGACGACCCCAGAGTCATCCGCGGCGATATACAGGGTCGGGTCTCCCTGGTATTGCTGGATATAGCTGTGATACTTCGGCGAAACGCCCTCTTTGCTGAAACCGACGTAGTAGTAATATCGGTTTGTCGACCCGCCATCGCCCTGGGTTTGCTGAAATGCGGTGATAAAACAGCCGCTTGCATAGGTCATGGCATAGGCGCCGGAGCTATTAGGAGTCGCGGCCCAGGTGTCGCTATTGTCAGTCGAGCGCGCCTGTCCGCTGCCGGCTCCGACCAGCCAGATTCCGGTGCCGTTGGTGGCTATCACGCTCGCCGCCATGGGGAGCGCGACCTTTTGCCAAGTGAGGCCGTTGTCCTTCGATCTGGCTCCCCAGGCGTTGCCGGTGAGCGCGAACCATGTGCCCTTCTTATCCGTGGCAATACGCCCGCCAGAACCCGTCACGCCGGTCTCTATGATGCTCCAGGTCAGTCCGTTATCTGCCGACCGAATTACTCGGGAGCCGTTGGTCGTCACGACCCATACGCCTTTGCCGTCGGTCGCGATAGCGACCATTATTCCCGTCGGAGACGCGACGCTAGTAAACGTCAATCCTAGGTCCGTGCTCCGGCGGAAAGACGGGACGTTGTTCGCATCAACGTCCCCAACAATCAAAACGCCGTCTTTACCAAATGCGCTAAAGGGCGCCGGGCGGGTGCTTGGGGTGGCGCTCGACGTGACGAAACTGTTTGTCGTGTCTGTTCCCAGCAGCCCGAGCTTTGCAAAGAGGGCTGGGTAGCTCGCCTGCAAATAGTCGGCGCCGTCGGGAATCCAGTTCGCATCGGGCGCGCCGCGGGTAGTGGTCAGAACGTCGCCAATGCCCGGTTTCCAATAGGCGCCGATCAGACCTTCCGCCCAGCCCTTCGACGCCGCGTGAAGCGGGTCTGTCGGCTCGCCTGCCAACTTGAGCGGGCCGGTCATGGTGCCGCCGCCCTTGGCGAGCTTGGCGGTGTCCAGGTCGGTGATGGCCTTCGCGTTGTCGGCGATCCCCTTCGCCTGGGTGGTCAGGGCCGCATCGACCGTGACGGCTCCGAATCCAATCAGCTTCGCGCCGCCGGTACCCTTGAGAGTCTCAGCCGTAGCGCTGGCCGCTGCGATCGCAGCTGCAAGGCGGGAGACCACGCTGGGCAGCGTCTCCACCTTCTTGCCGTCGACGGTGATGTAGTAGCCCGCGGCGTTGCCGTTGGCGAAGTCGGCGATGCGCGCCTCATTCCCCCGGAAGCGGGTGATTACCTCGGGTAGGGTCAAATCAGCCATTTTTCAGTTCCAGCGCCTGGATCAGGTCCACGTTGGTGAGTTGGTGCAGCCCGGACTCAGCCAGGACGAAACCAGGCTCCAGGGCGGCGTATTGGGTATCGGAGGGGCGGACGGTCAGCTCGAAGCCGGCCGCGGTGACGGCGCCGCGATAGGTACGGGTCTTGGTCGCGACGCGCAGCTCGATGGTGTCCAGGTGCGAGCGCAGGTTCTTGGCCGCCTCGACGACGGGCATAAAGCGCAGCGCGCTGCTGTTGGGCACGCCGATCTGGTCGACGTCGATCAGCAGGCGGAAGGTGCCGGGCTTGCCGGGTGGATCCTGCTGGTACCACTCCTGAACGCGGATCGGGAAACCCAGGGCGGCCAGCGCGTCCTTGATGGCGCCGAAGGTGCCCTTGGTGCGGTGGACCTGGATGCTCGCGCGGATGGTCTGGCGCTTCTGGTTCTCGCTCCATTGAGGATCCCAGGCGTCGACGGATAGGGCCCAGGCGAGCCAGGGCAACTGCTCGGCCGGGGCGGTGTTCGAGTCCCAGACCGACCGGGTGGGCACCGGCACGTCGCTAATGGCGCTGCCGGTTTCAGCCAGGCGCCGCTCTAGGTCCGTGCTGTTGGGTGGCAGCAGCTCAGACATTGGTAGCACCCGCCACGGTCAGGGTGACGCCGGTCAGGTTGCTGGCTTCGCCGTTGCCCAGCACCAGGCTGGCGGCGGGCTTGGTGAGCTTGACCGCCTGGACGCCGGACTGGTGCAGGGCCTTGTACAGGCCGGACAGGGCGACGTCATAGCCGATCTTTTTCACGCTGGCGGCGTAGTCCTCGACCGCCTTGTAGGCGGCCGCGACCACGACGTCGGAATCCGGGCCGTCGTAGAGAGTGAGCTCGGCGTTGACCTGGTAGTCCACGATGTTGGCCGACAGCACGGTCACCTTGTCGGTGAGCGGCCGGACCTTCTCGGCGTTGAGCGCGGCGGTGACCTTGGCCAGCAGCTCGGGGGAGGCCAGGCCGGTGCCCAGGCGCGACAGCACGTAGATGGTCACCTGGGTCGGCGCTGGGCTGATGGCCTGGACGTCGCGGACGTTGCCATCGGCGGACAGGCCGTGGAAGACGTAGCTGCCTTGGCTGCCGGCGGTCGTGTAGCCCTCGGGTGACAGCTGGATCCGCGCGCGGAAGTCGTCGTCGGATTCGTAGACGGCGGCGGTGGGCGGCAGGGCGTTGGGGTTAGCGGCCTTGAGCAGCAGGCGGGTCACGCTGAAGTTCGCGCCGAGCTGGTCCAGGTCGGTGCCCACGGCGAAGGCCAGCATCACGCCGCGGGTGGCGTCGTTGACCCGCTGGCGCAGCACCAGCTCCCGGTAGGCGTTCTCCTGGAGCAGCTTGTTGACTGGGTCCGACTCCAGGGCCAAGCGCTCGCGAATGGCGGCGCGCTCGGCCGCAGGGTAGAGGCTGATGAGGCGCTCCTTGCGGGCGGTGAGCAGGGTCTCGAAGTCCAGGGTCTCGACGATGGTCGGGGCCGGCAGCTGGCTGAGGTCGATAGGGCTGAAGGTGTCGACCATTACAGGCCTCCCAGGGTGAGCGGTGCGCGCAGGCTGACGGCGGCGTCGTTGACGGTGCTGTAGCCCTCGAGGTCAACGAAGGCCTGGCCCGGGGCGTCGCCCAGGCTGATGCCGATGTAGGTCAGGTTGAGGCGTGGCTCCCAGCGCAGCAGGGCGGTCACGGCAGTGGCCTTGGCCTGGAGGGCGAGGGCGGGGTTAAGCGGCTGGTCGAGCAGGCTGAACAGGTCGCAGCCGTACTCGCGGCGCATAGTCCGGGTGCCGATCGGCGTGGTGAGAATGTCCGCCACGGATTGCTGCAGGTGCTCGAGCTCGGTGACGGTCAGTCCAGAGGTTCGGTTCATGCCGTGGGCGCTCCGGTCTTGCCGCTGCCGGTCTGCACGCCGCCATGGGGGTGCTTGACCAGGCTGATGCCGGCGGCGACCACGTCCTCGCTGACGGTCACCTTGCCGGTGACGTTCTGGTTGCCGGTCTGGGTGTAGTCGCCCTGGTGGTTGATCGGGCCGATGATGTTGATGCCGCCGGGGCTGGTCAGGTCGGTGACGCCACCCTCCGGCAGGATGGCGCGTAGGCGATGGGCCACGCTGTCGTACTCGACAACGGCGCCGTCCGGGTAGGTGCGGCGGTGCAGGCCGGCGCGATCGCCGTTGGCAGGAATGAGCGCGCTGAACAGGCCGGTAATGGCGATGCCCTGGGCGGTCTGGCCGCTTGGGCTGAGGACCAGGACCTGCTCGCCCACGGTAGGCGGATTCCAGTCGCGAGTGGTGCCGGCACGTAGGGCGGTCCAGGGCAGCCAGCCGGTCAGCAGGTCACCACTTTGAACCCGAACCCGGGCAGGGCGCTTGTCTGGGAGACTGCCATGGTCGACCTCGGCAACGGTGCCGAGGCGGATCAGGTTCTCGATGAGGCGGGAAAGGGCGGCGATGTTGGTCATGCCGCGAATTCTGCGACTGCTAATTTGTAAATGATGCTGTGCTAATTTGTAGGTGCAGCTCCTACAAAAAAGAATCTTCAGTTTTTGATTGGGAAGTTTTTGATATGACCGATAAAAAAATGGTTACGGAAAACGCTAATAGTAAGCCGTCGTTTCTTGAGCGAGGCCAGCTAGTCGCAGTGTTAGGTGCAGTCGGTACATTTTTTTTGTACATAAGCGCTCGATCCTATCATGATGGATACTTGGATGAGCTAGGGCTTTCTTCTTCGATGTTTCCGCTGTCCGCAAGTGATGTGACTATGTATGCTGTTATTGCCATGTTTAGATTGCTGAACGTGGCTTTAGATTTTGTATTTGGCTTGAGTTTGAAAAAGCTGTCCTATCTATTAATAGTTTTCGTCTCCTTGGTTTTCCTGTTGGGATCACTTGGCGAGTTAGCAAATTATATCGATCGCAAAAAACCTAAGGCGCCTCAGGTTCTAGTTCGAGCTCTAGATATTTTATTGCGTCCTCGCGTTGCTCATTGGACAAAGCCGGCCTTTGGTATTTTTATCGTCGCATATGGCGGCTTCACCGCTATCTTGATTAGTATGCTACTTATAGTGTTTTGTGTATATCCTTTCGTCAGTCTTGGTCAGATGACGGCGCGCGAAGAGCTAGCCAAAGAGTTTCAGGGAAGTCCAAGAGCTAGGCTTAAAAGTCCGGAAGGAGAAGATCGCTTTTATACGTTGATTCAGTGTTCGGAAAGATTTTGCGCATTTTACAATAATAAGGAAGTTATCACATATGCTATTTCCGATGTTAAATGGGCGATCTCTGTGGTTAAAGCAAAAGCAGAATAGGCTTGCTGTTTAAATTTAATAGCTAGTTAACTTTTAAATTATCTAGTAGTGAGTTGCGCAACCGCTGCAGATCTTGATCAGACAGGCCAAGTAACTCGCGGCGAGCGTAGCGGATCTCGCGGGCTCCGCGCTCGGCGCGGTCTTTCAGGCCGTACTGGTGGACGCGAGCAATGCGGGAGACGCGGCCGGCGAAGCCGATCACCGCCTGTTGCGGTGACCCCTTGGCCTTGAGGTAGCGGGCCATCTTGAGCTTCTCGAACATACGCCGCTTGATGTGGCCCTTCTTGCCACGCAGATCCCGCGGCTTACGCGCCTCGAATGGCGAGCCGTCCGGATCCACTTGTGCGCGGATGCGCTGCTGCTGGCTACGGCGCAGCTGCTGGGCGGCCTTGCGGGCCAGCTGCGCCCGGCCGTGGCTGTCGAGCTGCACCAATAGCGGCGCCAGCCAAGTTTCAAGCGACTCGATTTGATCCATGAACAACCCACCTGATTGCCGTAGAGTTTTTACTGTGCGTTGGACTGGATAAAGTGACAAAACTTCTCTGACAGTATTTTGTCGCTTGACCATTCATGACGAGGAGGTACGGGCAAATGGTTGAATCTTCTTATTCGACCTGCTATTGCATTCAACTCAGCTATGTTTTCAAGTGGGAAATCTTCGCTAAATACAAATGCTTCAATTGAATTGTGACTATATTGAACGGCTCTAAAAGAGGCCCTTTTTGGTAATAGTTGTATTTTTTTGTTTGCCTCTTCGATGTCTAAAAGTAATGACATGAACTCGTCGTCCCAATAGTACTTCGCACTACTTATAGCGTTGGCTTTTTTGTTTATATTTTCTATGTCGACCAGTAAGGGAATGAGGTTTGGGTTATCAATATACGTTTGAAGGGAGTTGTAAGTATTATCCGGATATACTAGCGTATATAATTTTCTTGGGTCTATAATTAGGCAGTTACAAAATTCACTTTTTAGATACTCGTTCAGATATTCTATGAAGTCGTCTCTGTGTTTTATAAAATTAGAAAAGTTGTTATTTGATAGTGCAATTTTGATTTGCTCGTTAGTTTCCATAGATCGGTGGTATGCTGCAACCATTCCGGCTAGAGGAAAGGCAAGCGCTAAAATTGCAATTGGTACCTTCATCAGTTTGATGAAGTTATCAAAGCATTCGGCTTTAAGGCAAAGATCTTTGGGCGCTTCTGCGTTAAGAATTATAAATCCTATTATTATCGAAATGGTCGCGGGAATAGCAATCGATAAAATAAAATCGATACGTTGGTGCAGAGGCTTTAAACTTTCCTTTCCTGTCATGATTTAGCTCCTAATTGAAGTCTCCTGAATGTTAACGGATAACGGCTATGAGTAGCATTGTCGCGTTACCGTCATCCCCTAGCGCTCAACAACGGCTGCGGCCCGGCTGCGGTGTCTCCAGGGCCAGGGCGTCGCCAGCGGATCCGGACGGCCACTCGGCCAGCAGCTCGCCATCGGCGAAGACCTGCCAGGTGCCTGGCTCCTGGTACTCGGTGTATTTCGATTCTGGAACGTGGCTCAGCTGATAGGTGCCGTCTGGCTGGCTCTTGACGACCACGCGCTCGGTGAGGGGCAGGGTGATGGCTAGATCCACCTTGGAGTTGTCCAGGATGTCGGCCTCGAAGCCGATGCCCTGGGCGGATTTGTTCAGGTTGACCAGGAGCTCAGACTGGTTCGTCCGGACCCAGGCCAGCAGGGGCAGCATCACGGCGTCCGGGTGGCCGGCGAAGTCGGTCAGGATGATCTGCAGCTCGTAGCCGTACTCCCAGGACAGGCTGGCCGCCGCGGTGCAGCGCAGCTTGCCCTTGTCGATGAAGACCAGCAGCCGGTCAGGGCTGTGGCGCAGCTCTGGTACGGCGGCGAGCAGGTGAGCGCGCAGGCTTTCGGGCTTGTTCATGGCCGGGCCTGCTGGGCGTCATAGACCATATCGACCTGGGCGGCGCAGTCGGCCCAGGCAGCTTCCAAGGCTTCGCTGTCGTCCAGGAGCTCGCCGTTATTGCGCGGGGCGGTCGACGGCAGCTGGCAGCGCGTTACCACTGGACAGCCACTCACGGTAAGCCGTGGCTCCGGTGAGGACGGGCCGCTGGCGCAGCCGGCGAGCAGCAGCAGGCAGAGGCTGGCCAGCCCAAGCCTTGAGGTCGGCGTTTTCATCTTCGAGCTCCTGGATCCGGCGCTTGCGGACATCGATCTCGCGGCGCAGGTCTGTCTGGATGGTCTGCAGCTGGGCCTGGGCGGCCCGCTGCTGGGTGAGAGTTGCGGTAAGGTGGTCGCGCTCGCCGGTCAGCTGGGTGACCTGGTACTCAGCGGCCTCGCGCTTCTGGTTGGCCTGGTCTATGCGCAGACCCTGCGCATAGAGGGTCAGGCACAGCACTGCGATCGCGAGGGCGAGGGTGAGCGCGAAGAGCGCCTTCTCCTTCCAGCTGATCATTGGCGGTACCAGCCAGCGCGGTTTATCGCCGCCTGGTCCAAGTGCTCGAGCTCGCCGATCACCACGACAGCCCGCACGCCAGGCTTTGCGGTCTGGATGGCTTCGCAGAGGCGCTCGGCTTCTTCAAAGGACGCGCCGGCCGGCAGGATGAAGACCTCCCCATCCTGCGGATCCAGGCGCTGCACGTCGGTGACGGGTGTCATGCGGCGTCCTTAGCCGGGGCGGCGGCGCTGTAGCGGGCGAAGGCGCGCTCGAGCTTCACGTCGTAGAGGTTGCGGGCGTAGGCAGGGCCGTTGTAGCCGCGGGCGAAGTCGGCCCACTTGCCCGCCTTCAATGCCTTGAGCAACGCGGGCTCCGCCTTGACGAAGCGGACGAAGGCGTCGAGCTGCTCGGCCTCGCTGGCCTGCATGCGGGTGACGAAGTCCTGGACGCTTGCATATCCCAGGTCCTGCCAGTGATAGCCCATGACCTGGAACAGCCCCCAGCTGCACGACTCCAGCGCGTAGGCCTCGTCGATCTGCCGGGCCGAGGTCAGGCGCTGCCACTCAGCTGCGCCGCCGGCGTAGCCGCCAGACTTCGGATTGATCAGGTTCGGATTGAGCGCAGCCAGGCGATCGGCCTCGGCCTGGCCGTGGGCCTTGACCATGCGCTGGTAGAAGACGTGGCGCTCGAACAGGATCACCACCCGACCGTTGTCCAGGAAGCCTTCGCCCTTGGACTCGACCTCATTGACCGCCTGAACGGCCGCGACGGGGACGCCCAGGGTCTTGGCGGCGAGCTCGAGGTCGGCGTAGCCCAGGTGGAGCGGGTCGAGCTTGCCCAGCAGGGCGGCGAAGGTCTTCGGGCCGGCGATGCCATCGGCCACCAGGCCGACAGAGCGCTGGAAGGCTTCGACGGCCTGCTCGGTGCCTTCGTCGTAGTCGCCGTCCAGGTCGACGGTGAAGCCGGCCGCGGCCAGGGCTTTCTGCAGGTCGCGCACGGCCAGGCCGTGAGCGCCGATGAGCAGGATCTTGGGCTGGTTCATTGCGTTTCTACCTTACGTTCGACGAAGCGTTTGGCCGCGGCGCGAGTGCCCTCGACGCCCAGCAGTCCGATGATTCCGCCCCAGAAGGGGCCGGTGCTGGCAGGGATGCCCAGCAGGGAGAGGCCGTGGCTTGCGGCCAGGGCCAGGGCGCCGCAGAGCGGGGCCTCGAGCAGCACGCGACGCAGGGTGCCGCCGCTGTAGGCGATCCGGAGGCCCGCGATGACGCAGGCGACCAGGCCGGCATAGAGCGCGGGCCAGTTGTGTTCGAGCCAGGCGGCGAGCCAGGCCCAGGTGTCGGGACGGTCGGGCATGATGTTTCTCATCTAGTCCCAGAGGCTGACCGGCTGCTGCGCGGCGATGCCGGCAGTGGCCTGGGCGGGGGCGTCTGGCAGGGTGATAGGGGTGCCGATCGGCAGGATGGGACCCAGCTCGGCCAGGCCCGGGTTGGCTTCGAGCGCGGCCTCGGTGACGTCCTGGGTGCGCCCGT
The DNA here is from genome assembly GCF_000316965.1 of Pseudomonas sp. 313. Lineage (NCBI taxonomy): Bacteria > Pseudomonadati > Pseudomonadota > Gammaproteobacteria > Pseudomonadales > Pseudomonadaceae > Pseudomonas > Pseudomonas sp. 313. The sequence goes on along the minus strand of NZ_ANBZ01000041.1, from coordinate 75,525 downwards.
AGTGCCGCAGGCAGATCCGGTCCAGGGTGTCGCCTTGCTGGGCGCGCACGACGGTGGCCATCAGATGAGCTCCACAGTGGTCCGGGTCAGGCCCAGGAAGTCGCGGATGGCCCAGCGCTGATCGCGTCGGTAGTCGTCGATGGTGGGGGTCTCCGCCTCAGCGTCCTTGTCGCCCTTGGCGGTGCTGTCGTAGCTGCGGTACCGCTCGGCGACCTCGGCCGCGGTGGCGGCATCGATCGCGCGCAGGTACAGGTGGGCACGCTCGCTGACGCCGTCGACCAGCAGCCCAGGCACGGCGGCCAGTGTGGCGTAGCCGCTGGTGGCCTGGGCGAAGCGGTAGCCGGTGAGCTCGCGGTTGACGGCGATGGCTGCGGCGATCACGGCGGCCTTGAGCTTTTCAGTGCCGACGCTGCTGTCGATCCGCAGCCGCGCGCGGACCTGGTCCAGCTCGATCGCCGGCCAGAAAGGGTCGGACACCACCTGACCGCTGGCGACGGTACCGCCTGCAACGAATCCGCTCATGGTGCTGCTCTCGAATGAGTCGCCGGTGGTCGGGGCTTCACGGTCCCAGGCTAGGCCTGGCCGATCCGCCCCGAGCCGGCGGGGTTGCGGGGGACCGCTCGGTTAGCCGCCAGGGGCGGCATGTTTCTTGGCCAGGCGCTCGGCCCGTTCCAGGTCTTTCTTGCCGCCGCAGCGGTCATGCAGGCTGATGGCGCGCTGCAGAGCAGCGATGCCGCGAGCCAGCTGGCCCTCGGCGCCCGGCCGCTCTTCATCGATGCCCTCGAGCTCGGCCCGGCCGATGGCCAGATAGAGCTTCGCGCGCGCCTCGTCGGGCATATCCTGCTCGACGGTGAGCGCATCGGTGTAGAACAGGAGGTCCGGCTCGAACGGCTGGCCGGCTTTCTGGGCGTTGAGAGCAGCGGTGGCCACTTCTTCCGCGATCAGGCAGCCGGTCGTCCGGGCGAAGCGATCCGGCATCACCAGGCCGTGCTTGAGCACGTAGGCGGCGATGTGGAGCGCGCCCCAGAAGTCGCCGGCATCGATGCGCCAGATCATGACCGTGACCAGTACTTCGTCCTGGGCGCCATTGCCGCCCTCGAGCACGCCGCTGACGTAGTCGGCATAGGCGCCGAGCAGCTGGCGCTTGAGTTCGGCCTTGGCCTGGGTGGATTGCACCTGCTTGAGTCGCAGCCGGTCCTGCAGCAGTTGGGCCAGCTGCTGCTCGTACACGGTGCGGCCCGCCATGCTGTCGGCCGGCCCAGCGGCCGCGGCGGCGAGTGCCGCTGCAGCTGCCAGGAAGTGCCGTTTCGCGGGAGAGGAGGCCATGGCTTATACGCCCGTCACGATGTTTTCGATCAGGCAGCCGAAGCCGTAGTCCTCGACCACATAGGCGTCGTTGCTCGACTCGTAGTTCTCGATGCGGTTCTTCTCCGGCGCCTCCTTGACAAAGCGGCGGCGGCCGCCGGTTTGGTAGTAGAGCGACAGGTTCTGCAGCGAGGTGATGAAGAGTGCGTTATCGGGGATGTAGGGCACCTCGACTGGCTGCAGGCCACCCATACGGTTAGCGGCCAAGATCACGTCGGTGGACAGCTTCTCGGACGCTGGCTGCTCCTTATTCACCAGAGGGAAGTACTTGTCGTGGACCAGGTCACGACCGACGATGACGACCAGGCCCGGATCCTTGCGGTGCCAAGGGTCGATCAGGTTGCTGATCACGTCGTAGACCAACGAGTCCAGGTTGTTGTAGTCGGCGTCGGTGCCAGTGCCAATCACGATCTTGCCCGCGGCCTTGCCCGTCTTCAGCACGCGCTGGGGCGCGTTGTTGCGGTACTGCTGCAGCCAGCCGATGTTGACGTCCTGCAGCAGCGGGTTGGTGGCGCGGTTGGTGGTGGCCGCAGCGCTGGTGCCGTTGAAGCCGATCATCAGGCGGTCCAGGGCCTGGCGCTTTACGATGGCGTCACGCAGGCGCGCCTGGAAGTCCGGGAACTTGGCCCAGGCGTCCAGTAGGGAGTAGGGGATTGCAGTGTCGAAGTCGGTCTTCTCGCACTTGTAATCCGACTTATCGGTGCTGGACACGTCGCGGGGGCTGCGGCTGGCGGTGCCGGTGGTGTCGGTACGGCTGGCGATGGTGCCGGAGACGCCCAGACCTACCTTTTGGCCGAGCAACTCGTCGACGGGAATGTTGTTGATCTTGCTCAGGAAGTCGCTGGACTCCTGGATGCGGGTTTCCAGCTTTTGCTGGACAGTGGGGTCAACGGCGAAGGTCGCGCTCGCCGAGGACACACCGCTCAGGGCGGCGACTTGGGCCAGGTATTGGTTGAACAGGGCACGAGTATCGTTACGCATGGATCTCTCCGGGAAAGTGAACGGCTGATCAGCAGTCGGTCAGGTTCTGGCCATCGCCGCCGGTGACCGGAGGGCGCTTGGTTTGGTTGGGGTCTTGGGTCTGGCTGAGTTGCACCTGCAGGGCGGTGAAATCGGTCTGCAGCTGCGCATGCTTGCCGGCCAGTTCGGCGAAAGCGGTTTCGGCGTTGGTAAAACGGCTGTCCTGCTCGCGAACGTGCTCGGCCACCGCGGTGACGGCGGCGCCGATCTGGGCGAACTCGCCGTCGATGTGCGCGTCCTTGCCCTTGAGCAGCTCCTGGACCTTGGCGAACAACTTGGCGCCCAGGCCGGGCTTGTCTTCAACTTCGGCGAAGGTGAGGACGGTCTCGTCAGCCACGGTGAAGAGGTTGTCGGCGTGCAGCTTGCGGCTGGCATAGGGGTTGGCCGCCGGATTGGCCGCGGCGAAGGACAGCACGTCGGTACCCAGGCTGGCAGGGCTATCAGTGATGCCCAGGCCGACCAGGTAGGCGGCGCCGGTGTCGGCGAACTTGGGCGAGATCTCGACCGAGGTATAGATCTTCTGCTTGGCCTTGTTCAAGGCCACCAGGTCGGCGGTGGGCTCGATCTGGGCAAACAGAGCCAGCTTCTTCTGGCCGTTGATTTCGACTTCCTCAGCCTTGACCGCGATCACGTCGCCATAGGCGCGGAAAGGGCTGTCTGCCAGCGAGCTGCGGATGTGCTCCATCCAGATGCGGGCGCCGTAGGTCTTGGGGTCGTAGCTGGCAGCCATCTGCTCGATCTGGCTGCGCTCGATCTGGCGGCCATCGCTGGTAGCGCCTTCGACGGCGACACGGAAGAAAGGAGAGCGGAGTTTGGGAGTCTTGGGGTCGGCCATGCCGGGGATCCTCAGAGGCTTAGCGGGAGTGCTTGGGCGATGAGGGGCATGGTCGGGACGCGCGCGCGTCCCAGCAACGAGGGGGTTTTGTAGGCGCGCGCGGTACACGGTCGCGCGCTATGGAGGAGGGGATCAGGGCGGCAGTCTGGCGGCCATGAAAAGCCTATCCAATTCCTCGCCCCTGCCAAGCCCGGCCGAAACGCCGGCGGCCCCCCCGTCCACCGACCTGCTGATGGACGTGCGTCGGCGCGCCAAGCATCTGTACTGGATGGGCTGGCGGGTGACGGAGATCGCCGAGGCGATCGGCGAGAAGGAGAAGACCGTCCACAGCTGGAAGGCCCGGGACGAATGGGATCGGGCGGACAACGTCGAGCGAATCGGCGGCGCCCTCGAGGCGCGCCTGGTACAACTTATCCTCAAGGACGGCAAGACCGGTGGCGACTTCAAGGAGATCGATCTGCTCCACCGCCAGTTGGAGCGCCAGGCGCGGATCCAGCGCTTCCAGGGCGGCGGTACCGAGGCCGAGCTCAATCCCAAGCTGGACAATCGCAATGCGGGTCCGAAGAAGAAGGCCGCGCGCAACGAATTCACCGAGGAGCAGATCGAGGCCCTTGAGAGCGCCTTCCGCGACCAGTGCTTCGGCTACCAGCTGGACTGGTACCGGGCAGGCCAGCAGCGGACCCGGGCGATCCTCAAGAGCCGGCAGATCGGCGCCACCTACTACTTTGCCCGCGAGGCCTTCCTGGATGCGCTGATCACCGGGCGCAACCAGATCTTCCTCTCGGCCAGCAAGAACCAGGCGCATATCTTCAAGGCTTATATCCAGGCCTTCGCCCGGGAGGTCTGTGGCGTCGAGGTGACCGGGGATCCGATCATCCTCGCCAACGGCGCCGAGCTGCACTTCCTGGGCACCAATGCCCGCACCGCCCAGGGCTACCACGGCAACTTCTACTTCGACGAATTCTTCTGGACCTTCCGCTTCGAGGAGCTGAATAAGGTGGCCAGCGGCATGGCGATGCAGAAGCAATACCGCCGGACCTACTTCTCGACGCCGAGCTCCATGGCCCATGAGGCCTACACCTTCTGGACCGGCGAGCGCTTCAACAAGAGCAAGCCGGTCGCCCAGCACCTCAAGCTGGACGTCTCCCATGAGGCCCTGCAGGAGGGCCGGCTCTGCGAGGACCGGATCTGGCGGCAGATCGTCACCATCCTGGACGCTGAGTCTCGCGGCTGCGATCTCTTCGACCTGGAGGAGCTCAAGCTCGAGTACTCGGCCGAGGCCTTCCAGAACCTGCTCATGTGCCAATTCGTCGACGACGGCGCGAGCATCTTCCCCTTGGCCATGCTGCAGCCGTGCATGGTGGACAGCTGGGTCGAGTGGGCCGAGGACTACAAACCCTTCGCTACCCGACCGCTGGGCGAGCGCCCGGTGTGGGTCGGCTATGACCCGGCCGAGACCGGCGACACCGCTGGCCTGGTGGTGGTCGCGCCGCCGCTCGTACCGGGCGGCAAGTTCCGCGTGCTCGAGCGCCACCAGTTCCGCGGGATGGACTTCGCCGCCCAGGCCGAGGCGATCCGCCAGGTCTGCCAGCGTTACTGGGTGACCTATGTCGGCATCGATGTCACCGGTATGGGCAGCGGCGTGGCCCAGCTGGTGCGCCAGTTCTTCCCGAACCTGACCACCTTCAGCTACTCGCCCGAGGTCAAGACGCGCCTGGTGCTCAAGGCCTACGACGTAATCAAGAACGGCCGACTCGAATTCGACGCCGGCTGGACCGACGTCGCCCAGTCGCTCATGGCCATTCGCAAGACCACCACCGCCAGCGGCCGCCAGTTCACCTACACGGCCGGACGCAACGACACCACGGGCCACGCGGATCTCGCGTGGGCCCTCTTTCATGCCCTGCACAACGAGCCGCTGGAAGGGCAGACCGCCCGCAATACCGGCGTCATGGAGATTTTCTGATGAGCGATTCCACCGAGCTGGCCGTTTCGACGCCTGGCCCTATCGAGGCCTTTACCTTCGGCGATCCCATGCCGGTGCTGGAAGGCCGCGAGGTCTTCGACTACCTGGAATGCTGGTTCAACGGCCGCTACTACGACCCGCCGCTATCGCTCGACGGCCTGGCCAAGGCCACGCGGGCCAGCGTCTATCTGGACTCTGGGCTCAAGTTCAAGCGCAACATGCTGGCCCGCACCTTCATCCCGCATCGCCTGCTGAGCCGCGCGGCGTTCGAGCAGTTCGCCCTGGACTGGCTCTGGTCGGGCAATGCGTACCTGGAGCGCCGGCAGTCGCGCCTGGGAACGCCGGTCAACCTGCAGCCGGTGCTGGCCAAGTACATGCGCCGCGGCGAGGACAACCGCTTCTTCCAGGTGCGCGGGTGGCGAGACGAGCACGAATTCACCCCGGGCACCATCTGCCACCTGCGAGAGGCCGACATCAACCAGGAGATCTATGGCATGCCCGAGTGGCTCGCGGCCATGCAGTCCGCGCTGCTGAACGAGTCGGCCACGCTGTTCCGCCGCAAGTACTACAACAACGGCAGTCATGCCGGCTTCATCTTCTACATGACCGACCCGGCGCAGAAGGAGGAGGACATCGACAACGTCCGCACCGCGCTGCGCCAGTCCAAAGGGCCGGGCAACTTCCGCAACCTCTTCGTCTATGCCCCAGGCGGCAAGAAAGACGGCATCCAGCTGATCCCGGTCAGCGAGGTGGCCGCGAAGGACGAATTCAACTCGATCAAGGGCATCACCCGCGACGACATGCTCGCCGGCCTGCGGATCCCGCCGCAGCTGATGGGCATCGTGCCGCAGAACGCCGGTGGCTTCGGCTCAATCCGCGATGCCGCCTTGGTCTACGCCGCCAACGAGCTGGAGCCGCTGCAGGCTCGCCTGGCCCAGGTCAACGAATGGCTGGGGGAAGAGGTGATTAGATTTCGAGCATATGAGTTATTTGTTGGGTAGGACAGATTTTGATTTTTTCTTTGACTCAATTTCTTCTAAAAGAAGGTGCGATTCAATATCGTAGAAGTTCAAGAATCTAGATATTAAGTGCCCTTCGCTATGAAACTTTGTGCTCCAATCTTCCATGTTCCACCCGCATTCGATAAGGTCTGACGCCATAAAGATGAATTCTAAGGTATCAGTCAAAAGTGCGATATTTTTGCTGGCAGTGTCGTGATCTATTTCTGATTTTCCGTGGACAAGATAGTTGCGATGTTGGACGCTTATCTTTGCTACTCGCTCTAGGTTGTCCAGAGGAAGGTGACAGTTTTCACGTATAACACTAATTCGTTGATATATTTTTTTGGGGAGCGATGGATGTCCAAGTCTGTGGAGGCTTGAGATTGCGCTGTTTCTTTCGTAGGTGTTTGGCAATGCCTTAAATGCATCAATACAGTTTTTTCTTACCGCGGCCACCTCATCTGAAAGCTGAAATTCTTCCAAAGATATATCTTCATTAGGGATAAGGTCGAACATATCTGCTGCCGCCACTAGCCTTAGTGGCGAGTAGTTGTTTGCATTTCTAATGCACCCAAGAAATGCAACTCTTGCCGGTCGCCACCTTGGATGTTTAGACATCCACTCTTCAAGTACCTTTTCAAATTCCTGTTTATTCTTAAACGGGCTTATCGGAAGATCGCTATGCCTTGGAGAATGCAAGCTTATTTTAGGTCCTCTCATCCAGCGATAGCTCTGCTTTACATAGGAAATCCTAGTGGAAGGGTCAGTCACTTCACCATTTAATATCTGTATACTCTTGACTCTTTGTATTCTGCCGCCGACGTAAGATAAAAATGCAGACATGTCGGACAAATTGTTTATAGCAGCATTAAAGTCTACCATTTCATTTTGAGTTATTGATATTCTTATGCGATTTTTTAGATAAACCCCGGTAGAGTCTCCGAAATTATATATGGGGTCGTGATATGCCTTGACTTTGCCGATTCTGGTTTCTTTTTCAAAGATATCGTGGTTCCCAGTGTAATACATAAGCAAAGCGTTTTCGCTCGCAGTTATATTATCTCCCAATCCATCTTTCTTTATCGCTTCGTTAACTAGCTCCCCAGCTGTATGTCTGATGCCGAAAGCAGTCTCATCGTCAAATAACTCGCAAGCATCTGACGTCGTGAATTGGATGGAGTGAACGGTGTTTTCTTTTTCGTTAATATGTTGAGAGCCTAAGATAGTGTAATGAGGGAAAATTTCCATATGATTGTTTGCTCCGCCTTCCCTTCTACCGGACTTAATGTACGAAGATATATTGCATCCAAGTAGCGATATGTGCAGTCCCTTAGATGTTATGCCGAATATTGAAGAATTTGAAAATCTCTTAATTTTTCTTTCAGAGTGAAGTGTAAGCTTCGTCTCGGTGTTTTGAAGTCGAAGTTGCCCGCTTACTAATTCACCATTTGGCAGAATGAAATCGCCGAGGTGTTCTTTATTTTCGTGCTCGCGGAGCTTTTTCATGAAGTTTCCTAATAAAATAGAATGGAGTTAAGCACTGTAAATGGTGTGCTTATGCGCGTTGATATAGGTATAGCTTAAGTGGAGCGCCGACGCTCTTCATGGATATGAGGCATGTAGAGCCGCACAGGTAGGTGGCTTGCGGCAACGCATCAGCGCGCGCGGTCGTCCCCCCGCCACGCCCGCGGTCTAAATGTGTCGCTTTTTCTGCAGCCCTGCACCTGGGCCAGTTCCGTGCCGCTACTAGGGCTGTACGGGGGGTGGCAGGCCTGAAAAACCCTGCGAATCCCTGCACCACCAGCCTTTTTTCAGACGGCCGAATGCAGCCCCAGGCCGATAAGTGCTCGAAGACTTTTTCAGGTCGACAAAAAAAGCGGGTTACCAAGGGTAGAGGGGTCGCTTGACAGAGCTCCAGGTCGCGTCGTTGCTGGGTTTCATCGGTAACCTGGAGGAGGTTACTTGAGGTTTTTTCCCAGGTTACTTTTTCTGGAACCGCTCTAGAACAAGGGTTCCAGCCTAGAAGGAAGTAACCTGTCTGGAAAGTTACTAATAACCTCAAATAACCTGAAAAAACTTTTGGCTAAACCGCTGAAAGCCTTGTCTGGCAAGGGATGGAGGGTGATCAGGAAAAAAAGTAACCTCAGTAACCTACTTTTTTCGCCAGCCTGAAAAATTGCTTTCGCTATCGGGAAGAGGGATTCACGCCCGAGACTCTCGCCGTCACTCTCTAACGCTCTGACAGTCTCTGCCACTTGGACAGATACGGACACCAAAACGGCCCCCAGCACTTGCGCGTAACACTGGTGCAGCCCTGAACGTCGCATGAAATCTGGAGCGGGCGAAGGGAATCGAACCCTCGTCATGAGCTTGGGAAGCTATGTCATCCGGGGCGAAAAGGAGGGGGCTAGGAGAGGTCAGTGCTACAAATTTGCTACGAAGCGAAGTGGAGGGCTCTGGAGGCCGCGCCAGACGGGCGTTTCAGTTTCGGTCGGCCCGATCCATCATGGGCGCCACGGAAAAGCGGCGGGACGGCTCAGGGCGCGTGGTTGCTGGGTTTGAGGCGGTTTCGGCAAGCATCTCGGTACGTCTGTTCTACGCTCGTTTTGCTACATTTCAGCCGATTTTCGCAGCCGGGCTACTACAGCGTAGCAATCGCAAAAGGTCAGGTAACAAGTTGGAATGGAGATGATAACGTCAGGCCACCGATAGTACGGGGCACCGGCTATACAGCACATTCCACATAGTGAGGGATAACGATCGAGTCTATCAGGAAAGCTAGGCATCCGAACGGAAGCTGACCGCCAGATCAACGAGCCGCCGCCAGCATGCTGTTCTTTGTGCGTTGGACTTTCTGTATCGCCTCCTTGGGAATACCGCTGAAGAGCAGTGTCGAGATTAGCGCTGAAGAAAACGCAAAAACGCCTGACGGAAACATCAGGCGTTTTTATCGGCTCGAGTTGCTATGGCGCCACCCTGATTCGTTCAGGCTGGCAAACCCAGCCTGAATCTAGCCTTGCAGTTCCCGCCGAACGATGTCTGCGCCAGCGCTCAAGGCGTTCAATTTTCCCCTTGCCACTCTTCGCGACAGCGGCGCCATGCCGCAATTGGTGCACGGATAGAGTTTGTCTGCAGCAACGAATTGCAACGCTTTCCGCAGGGTTTGCGCGACCTCCTCGGGCGTTTCGATGGCGTTGCTCGCCACATCAATGGCGCCCACCATCACTTTCTTGCCGCGGATGAGTTCGATCAGCTCCAGGGGAACGCGCGAGTTATGGCATTCAAGGGAGACGATGTCGATCTTGGATTTCTGCAGCTTGGGAAAGGCTTCTTCGTATTGCCGCCACTCCGAGCCCAGGGTCTGCTTCCAGTCGGTATTGGCCTTGATACCGTAGCCGTAGCAGATGTGCACCGCCGTCTCGCACCTGAGTCCTTCGATCGCGCGCTCCAAGGCGGCGACTCCCCAGTCGTTGACTTCATCGAAGAAGACATTGAACGCCGGTTCATCGAACTGGATGATGTCGACGCCCGCCGCTTCCAGCTCCCTGGCTTCCTGGTTCAGGATGCCGGCGAACTCCCAGGCCAGTTTTTCCCGACTCTTGTAGTGATCGTCGTAAAGGGTATCGATCATGGTCATCGGGCCCGGTAGCGCCCACTTGATCGGCTGTGTCGTTTGCTGGCGGAGGTATTTGGCGTCTTCGATGAATACCGGCTTCCGGCGTTCGACGGCTCCCACTACCGTAGGTACGCTGGCGTCATAGCGATTACGGATTCTGACGACTTCGCGCTTGGCGAAATCGACACCGCTCAGATTTTCAATAAAGGTGGTGACGAAGTGCTGGCGGGTTTGCTCGCCATCGCTGACGATGTCGATGCCAGCCTGCTGCTGTTCAAACAAAGACAGGCGTAGCGCGTCCTGTTTGCCTTCGAGTAATTCCTCGCCTTCCAACTTCCAGGGTGACCAGAGCGTTTCCGGTTGGGCGAGCCAAGAGGGCTTGGGCAGGCTTCCTGCGGTGGAAGTGGGTAACAGCTTCTTCATTGGTATTGGCCTTGTGCAAACATTTAAAAGGAAGACGTGGCAGACCACTGCTCAAGCAGGGATCGATAGGGTCTGATGAAATGCTCTTCAGTGAATTTTCCCTGCTCTATCGCCAGTTGGCTGCGCTCTTCCCGGTCGTATAGGATTCGGGTCAGAGAGTAATCCTGATGCCTCAGGTTAGGGCGATACAGGTGGCCCGCGACCGAATTTGCGTTGTAAATCTCAGGCCGATAGATCTTTTGAAAGGTATCCATAGTGCTAATTACGCTAATGAGTTCCAGGTGCGTATAGTCGTTCAGCAGGTCACCTGAAAAATAAAAGGCCAGAGGCGCAACGCTATTGGGGGGCATGAAGTAGCGCACCTTCAGTCCCATTTTTGCAAAATACTCATCGGTCAATGAGTATTCGTCTTGCCGATACTCGAGGCCGAGCACTGGGTGTTGATTTTCCGTGCGCTGATACAACCGGCTGGTGGAGACGCTGAGGCAGACGACTGGCGGTTTGCTGAAGTTGGCCTTGTAGGCGCTTGAGCCTACGAAGTCTTTGAATAATTTTCCATGTAGTTCGCCAAAATTTTCTGGGGTACTGAAGCCTTCTCTGTCCCTGTTGTGCTCGGAGAGCAGGATGCTGAAATCGTAATCACGCACATAGGACGAGAAGTTGTTTCCGGCTACGCCCTCTATGCGCTCTTCGGCGTGCCTGTCTAGGATGTTGGTCTTCAGGATTTCGATCAAGGGGATAGTGGCTTCGCCACCTGTGCGGTCGAGCCTCACTGCGACGGAGATGATGTCGAGCTCGATGCTGTATCTGTCCCCTTGCGGATTGTCCCAGTCAGCCAGGGAGTTGAAGCGATTATTCATCATCTTCAATGTGTTTTTCAGGTTCTCCTGGCGATTGTCACCTCTCGCCAGGTTGGCGAAATTAGTGGTGATGCGGGTATTTTCCGAGGGGCGGTAGCGCTCGTCGAACGGTGTCTTTTTAATTAAATAATCGAAATTATGGCTCATCGCCAAATCGCTCCTTCTCAAACTTCAGGCAAAGAGCATCCGGTTGCCGGCATTGTCGTCATGATTCATTGCCGGAACTGGACTGACTAATATGAGCACTCAGTCTATTTCAGCGGTGACGCTATAGATAATGAATTGATTTCAAAAAAACTTTAGCGGGACTCATGATTAGGCGCAGGGCCGGATCGCCTGTGAATCGCTTCGGCAGACACCCTCACTAGGCCGACGTTTTCTCGGCCGGCTGCTGCCACTCCCGCTCCACCATCCGCTTCGCCTTGGCTCTATTCCGGTGTCATAGCCGCCGCGGCTCGCTCTGGTCGCCTGCGTTATGCGGTGACCGAGCCCTGGGCCAGCTTGGTCTCCAAATTCAGGCGGCTACCAGGATCCGCTGCGCCTGGTTAAAGCCGAAGGGGAGGCCTTGGCGTAGGGAAAGGACCCGCCGCAGATGCGTTCCAACGCTGGGCGCCTTTGGTCATAGGCGCTCCGGCAAACCTCAGGTATCCATCCCTTGACCACCTTTACACAAGCCTACATGCCAATCCGTAGCTGCCCCGCCGGGCGAACGGCTAGCATGCGCATCCAGATCGTCCGACTGTTCAGGTAGCCCCGATGTCGCTGTCATCCGAATCCCCGCGCTGGACCTCGCGCATCCTGCTGGTGGATGACGATCCGTCGATCCGCGAGTTGATTTGCGGTTACCTGGCGCGCTTCAGCATTAGTGCCCGGGGCGTGGGTAACGGCCTAGAAATGCGTCGGGCGCTGGCGGGGGAGGCCTTCGACCTGGTGGTGCTGGATCTGATGCTGCCGGGGGAGGATGGGCTTTCCCTCTGTCGTTCGCTGCGGCGCGACAGTGGCATTCCCATCCTGATGCTGACCGCCCAGTGCGAGCCGGCGGATCGCATCATCGGCCTGGAGCTGGGCGCCGACGACTACATGGCCAAACCTTTCGAACCGCGGGAGCTGGTGGCACGGATCCAGTCGGTACTGCGGCGGACCCAGGAGGGGCAGGTGACCCAACGCAAGGCGCCGCGGACCAGTGTCAGCTTCGATGGCTGGAAACTGGATGGTGTCCTGCACCAGTTGCATTCGCCCGCCGGGGTGATGGTGCCCCTGTCCAATGCCGAGGTGCGGCTGCTTTGGTCTTCATCGAGCAGCCGCGCCAGGTGCTGAGCCGTGAGCAGTTGCTCGATGCCACCCGGGGACGGGCGATCGAGGCCTTCGATCGCAGCATCGATCTGCAGGTGTCGCGGCTGCGCAGCAAGTTGGGCGACGATCCCCGGGCGCCGCAGTTGATCAAGACCGTGCGCGGCGAGGGCTATCTGTTCGATGCCAGGCAGATAGGGCACTAGCCATGCGCCGCCTGGATACCTTGTTCGCTCGGCTGTTCGGGGTCTTTCTGCTGGCCATCCTGCTGGGCCATCTGCTGGCCTTCTTCTGGTTTCGCCATGGCCTCGGCGAGCGCCCGCCGCCACCTCCACCGCCCATGGAAGGCGAGGCCGCCTTCGATCGACCATCGCCGCCTGGGCCTTTCCCCCATCGGGAGCCCGGCGTGTGGCAGCGCATCGAGTGGTTCCTCGGCGGCCCCTTGATCTTTCAGCTGGGCTCGCTGGTGATCGCGGCCTGGCTCGGGGCGCGGCTGCTGACCCGGCCGCTGCGCCAGTTGACCGCGACCGCCGAGCACCTGAGCCACAACCTCGATGGTTCGCCCATTCCGGTCACCGGCCCCTGGGAGACCCGGGAAGCCGCGCGGGCGCTCAATCGCATGCACCAGCACCTGCTCGAACAGCTCCAGCAGCGTGGGCGCATGCTCACGGCCATCTCCCATGATCTGCGCACGCCCCTGGCGCGGGTGAAGCTGCGCATCGAGGACATCGACGATCCACGCCTACATGCCCGGGTCAGCCAGGACGTGGACGACATGATCGAGTTGCTCGACGGCACCCTGAGGTATCTGCGCGAACAGCACCGCCAGGAGCGTCCCATCCTTTGTGACGTCCAGGCGCTGGTCGAGGCCATGGCCGAAGACGCAGCCGAGGAGGGCGCCCTGGTCGCGGTCCAGGGTGGTTGCCAGCCGCTGAAGGTGGCGCCCATGGCACTGCGCTCCTGTCTCGGCAATCTGCTGCAGAACGCCCTGCGCTACGCCGGCCAGGCGGAGATCCAGCTGAGCGAACAGCCGGGGCGGCTGATCATCTCCATCCTCGATCACGGCCCTGGAATACCGGCCCAGTATCGTGAGGCGGTGTTCGAACCCTTCTATCGCCTGGAGGGCTCGCGCAACAGATCCTCCGGGGGGACCGGGCTGGGGCTGGCCATCGCCCGGGAAGCGGCGGCGCACATGGGAGGCGAGCTGACGCTTGGCGAAACCCCCGGTGGCGGACTGACCTGTCAGGTGGTGCTACCGCGCCCCTGATGTATCGCCGGGCATACAAAGTGGCCAAATGGCCGACATCCAGGCGGCGGATACTGGTAGGTGCGGAACACCGATGTCCGCATTTCCCAGGAGAGATATCCATGATCAGCGGAATAGGCAGTGGCTACTCCAGCTACTACAGCAGTGCCAGCGCGATCAAAGGCACAGCCACGACAGCGTCCGGCAACAGCGTCAGCGGGAGTGAAGACGGCAACCCGTTGAAGAAGCTGTTCAGCAAGCTCGACAGCGATGGCGACGGCGCCATCAGCAAGAGCGAACTCACCGCCGCCGCCAGTGCGGCAAGCGATACCCAGACGGCTACCGACGAAAGCGGAGACATCGACGTCGACAAGTTGCTCGGCATGCTGGACCAGGATGGCGATGGCAGCGTTGGCGAGAGCGAATTCGCCTCGGCCTTCGCACCGCCGCCGGGTGCATCTGGCGCTCCCCAGGGGCAGAGGGGTACAGAGGAATCCAGCGATTCCAGCGTCGCGGGGCTGGGCGGTTCAGCGCGCCCCCCCATGCCTCCACCGCCGCCCCAGGGTACGAGCGGGCAAGGGGGCACCGAGGCCGAGGCTAGTACTCGGACGGCGTCGAGCCCCTATGCGCAACGGGTTCAGGCGGTATTGCGCCAGTACCAGAGCATTGGCAGCAACGGCACCAGCAGCGCCATGGGCAGTACCTTGAACGTCGCTGCCTGAACACAGGTCGGTAGCGCAGGGCAGGGCGGCCAGGGGCCGTCCAGTCTGCGCATACTCAGGCTTCATGCGACTCCCTTCTCCGCGCCGCTCCCCGTGAGGGGTGAACCCCTCACCCTTCGGCACCAGGCCCCTGGGCTCTGTCAGCTGGCTGCATCCCGGGCTAATTTCTTAGCTGTTTCAAGATGTTGCCATCACGACTTGGCTTTGGATTCTTGCGGAAACGTTATGATATAACGTGCGCCTTCATTGACTTGGCCGATACCTAGGTGTCAGCAGCGGGTATCGGCGTTTTCGCTTTGCTAAGGACTGTCATGCTTTCATCCCGCCCCCTCCGCACGGCCCTGACCGCTTCGGCCTTGGCCACCCTGGTCGCGTTTGTGCCGACCCTTTCCAGCGCTCAGGAACGCGTCTTCGATGTGGTTGGCCCCTTCGAGATCGGTGGTCTGGACCCGTCGATTTCCGGCTTCGTCTTCCAGCGCATGCAGATCGCCGAGACCTTGCTCGAAGCCGATGGCCAGGGCAAGCCGATCGCTGGACTGGCAGAGCGCTGGACGGAATCGGCAGATGGCCTGACCTGGCGGCTCGCCATTCGCCAGGGGGTGAAATTCCATGACGGCAGCGACCTCACGGCGGAAGCCGCGGCCGCTGCGCTCAATGCGGCACGCGGCAAGCCCGGAGTACTCAAGCAGGCAGGCATGGAATCGGTCACTGCCGAGGGTAACGAGGTGGTGATCCGCCTGGCGAAACCCTTCAAGCCCTTGCTGGCCCTGTTGGCGCATTCCTCCACCAATATCCTGGCGCCCGCCGCCTATGATGCCGATGGCAAGGTGCAGAAGATCATCGGCACGGGACCGTACCAGCTGACCCTGCTGGAGCCGCCCCAGCGTCTGGCCGCCGAGCGCTTCGCCGGCTACTGGGGCACCCAGCCGGAGATCGCCAAGACCACCTACCTGGCCGCCGGCCGCGGCGAGACCCGCACCCTGATGGCTGAAAGCGGCGATGCCGAACTGGTGTTCCAGCTCGATCCGCCCAGCATCGCGCGACTCAAGCGCTCCAGCAATCTCAAGGTACTGATCGAGCCGGTTCCGCGGGTGGTGTTGCTGACCCCCAACTCCGGCGCTGGCGCCACCGCGCCGGTCGAGGTGCGGCAGGCGCTCAGTCTGGCCATCCAGCGTGAGGGCGTCGCCGCCGCCGTGTTGCGCGCCCCGGGTACCGGTGCGACCCAGCTGTTCGCCAAGAACGTGCCCGCCTGGCATGACCCCGAGCTGGCGCCGCTCGCCTATGATCCGGCGGCGTCGCGCAAGCTGCTGGCCGGCCAGGGCTGGACTGCGGGAGCCGATGGCATCCTGCAGAAGGACGGCAAGCCGCTCAGGCTCAAGCTGCTGACCTATTCGGATCGTCCCGAGTTGCCGCTGATCGCTACCGCCCTGCAGGCGCAGTTGCGCGAAGTGGGCGTGGACGTGGAAGTCGCAGTGCAGAACTCCAGCGCCATCCCCGCCGCCCACAACGACGGCTCGCTGCAGCTGGCGCTCTACGGTCGCAACTTCGCACTGGTGCCCGATCCCCTGGTCACCCTGCTCAATGACTTCAGCCACGGTGGCGCCGAATGGGGCCCGCTGGGGTGGCAGAATCCGGCCTTCGATCAGGCCTTGGCCGCGCTGCTGGCCAGCGATGATCCGGCCGAGCAACAGCGTCAGCGCTACGCCGCCATGGCCCAGGTGCAAAAGGACCTGCCGGTGATCCCGGTGGCCTGGTATCGCCAGACCATGGCCGTGTCCAATGCCGTCCAAGGCGCCGCCATCGATCCCTTCGAGCGCACCTTTGGCCTGAGCAAGATGCGGTGGAGCCAATGACCCGGCTGCTCGCCTTTCGCCTGCTGCAGGCGGGCCTGGTCGCCCTGCTGGTCGGGGGGCTCACCTTCCTGTTCATGAACCTGCTGCCGGGCGACGCCGCCTACCGCATCGCCGCCGGACGTTACGGTTACGACCTGGTGGATACCGCGGCGGCCGAGGCCGTGCGGGCCGAGCTCAATCTGGATCAGCCGCTGCTGTGGGGCTTCTTCGCCTGGATCGGCGATCTGCTGACCCTGGATCTCGGCCATTCGCTGGTCTCCGGCAAGCCGGTGATGGATGTCGTCGCCCACGAACTGGGCAGCTCCATCCGCCTGGCCATTGGCGCCGTCTGCCTGTCGCTGCTGCTGGGGCCGCCGCTGGGCGTGGTGGCCGGTCTGCGTCCGGGCAGCCTGCTGGACCGCGGCCTGCTGCTGTTGACCACCGCGATCCGCGCGCTGCCGCAATTCGTCCTGGGCGTTATCTTCGTGCTGTTGTTCGCCATCTCCTGGCAGCTGTTCCCGGCGGCCGGGCACGGCACCTTCTGGCACAGCGTGCTACCCACGCTGACCCTGGCCCTGGGGCTGGCCGCCGTGTCGTCCCGGGTCGCTCGGGATGCCACCGTGGAGGTCGCGGCCTCCGCCTATTACAGCTTCGGCCGCCTCAAGGGCCTGAGAGGCGCCGGGGTCTTCCTGCGCCACGGCCTGCGCAACATCGGCGTGCCGGTGGTGACCTACCTGGGCGTGCAGCTGGTGTATCTCATCGAAGGCGTGGTGGTGGTGGAGACGCTGTTCGCCTGGCCGGGCATCGGTCACGGCCTGGTCCACGCCATCGTTCAGCGCGACGTGCCCATGGTGCAGGGCACCGCCCTGGCGATGGGACTGCTGTTCGTCATCCTCAATACCCTGGTCGATCTCGCCAATCATCTGATCGACCCGCGCGGGAGAAACGCATGAATCTCGACGCTACCGCTGCCCTGGCGGCGCCTCCAGTGAAGTCTTCCGCGCGCGGACTGGGCCTGGCTCTGCTGGCCGCCTTGATCGCCTTCGCCACGCTCACTCCGCTGCTCTGGCAGGGCGACATCGCCCGCCAGGACTATATGGCGATCCTCGCGGCACCCAGCAGCGCCTATCCCCTGGGCACCGATCACCTGGGTCGTGACATGCTGGCGCGGCTGTCGGTAGCCATCCGCTTCTCGCTGGGGCTGGCCTTCATCAGCGTCTGCACCGCCGCCATCCCGGGCGTGCTGCTGGGTATCCTGGCCGCCTGGAAGGGCGGGCTGGTCGACAAGCTGCTGGGCGGACTGGCCGAATTGTTCCTGGCCCTGCCAGGCCTGCTGCTGGTCCTGCTGATCGTCGCGGTGTTTCCCGGTTCCTTCGTCGCCCTCTACAGCGCCGTGGCCCTGGTGCTGTGGGTGGAGTACTTCCGCATGACCCGCGCGCTGTCGCGCACCGTACTGGCTTCGCCGGCGGTAGCCGCCAGCCAGCTGCTGGGCTTCGGGCCGGTCTACATCGTGCGCCGTCATCTCTGGCCGCAACTGGCACCGGTTCTCCTGACCATCGCTGCCTTTGGCGCCGCCTCGACCATCATGGCTATCGCCGCCCTGGGCTTCGTCAGCATCGGCGTACGGCCGCCCACCGCCGAGCTGGGGCTGATGATCACCGAATTGCTGCCCTATTACGCCGAAGCGCCGCTGGTCATCGCCCTGCCGATCCTGGCGATCTTTCTGACCGTGCTGTCGCTGCTGCTCATCACCGGAGGACGCAAGCCATGACCGCCTTGCTCACTACCACGGCGCTGGAGATCCGTACCGCCGAGGCTCAGTTGGTGGAACCGCTGTCCATCCGCCTGGCGCCGGGTCAGGTGTTGTCCATCATCGGCGAGACAGGTTCGGGCAAGAGTCTGTTTGCCCAGGGGGTGGTCGGTAACCTGCCGGCAGGACTGCAGGCCCACGGGCAGATCGGCCTGGCGGACGGCTTCAGCGAAGAGGGCCGCCAGGCCGGTCGCCGCGAGCATTGGGGCAGGGGGCTGGCGGTGCTGCCCCAGGAACCCTGGCTGAGCCTGGACCCAACCATGAAGGCCCTGTCCCAGGTCACCGAGACCTATACCCAGGTGGTTGGCCTCAGCCGTGCCGAAGCCCGCGCCAAGGCCAGCGCGGATCTGGCGCGCCTGGGTCTGGCCGGCGCCGAGCGCAAGTATCCCTTCCAGCTGTCCGGGGGCATGGCCCAGCGCCTGGCCTTTGCCGCCACCCATGCCGGTGGCTCGCCGGTACTCATCGCCGACGAGCCCACCAAGGGCCTGGATCGCGATCGCATCGACGAGGTGATCGACCTGCTCAAGGCCATGCTGGCCGAGGGCGGCAGCCTGCTCATCATCACCCACGACCTGGAAGTCGCGCGCCGGCTGGGTGGCGAGGTGATGATCATGCTCAAGGGGCGGGTGATCGAATCGGGCACGGCTGAGCAGGTACTGGGCCAGCCGCAGCATGCCTATACCCGCCAGTTGCTGGCTGCCGATCCCGCGCAATGGTCGAAACGTGCCGCGCGACCGCTCGCCGGTGACGCCGTGGTCGCGGTGGAAGGCCTGTCCGCCCAGCGCGGCGGCAAGCAGCTGTTCGAAGAGCTGTCCTTTACCGTCCGGCCCGGCGAGATCCTCGGCGTGACCGGGCCGTCTGGCTGCGGCAAGTCGACCCTGGGCGACATCCTGCTCAGCTTGGCCGCGCCCAGTAGCGGGGCGATTCGGCGCCAGCCTGGTCTGAGTCGCTGCGCTTTCCAGAAGCTGCACCAGGACCCGGTGGCCGCTTTCGCGCCCTCGGTGACCCTCCGTCAATTGCTGGCGGATCTGGTGCGGCTGCATCGCCTGGAGGCGGCACGGATTGGCCGGCTGATGCAGCGCCTGCGGCTCGATGAGCGGCTGCTGGATCGCTTGCCCGGCAACATCTCCGGCGGCGAATTGCAGCGTTTTTCCCTGCTGCGCGTGCTCTTGCTCGATCCAGCGCTGATCTTTGCCGACGAACCCAGCTCGCGGCTGGATCTCATCACCCAGCAGGAGATGATCGAGCTGCTGGTCGAGACGGCTGAGGAGTCCGGAACCGCCATCCTTCTGGTCAGCCATGACGAGGACCTGGTGGAGGCCGTCGCCGATCGGCGCATCCACCTGGGCACCCACACCAGACCCCTGCAGGACCAAGCGCCGGCACGGGAGCAGGGCAGCCGCCTGGCTGAATCCCTGACCTGAGATCAGGGCCCGCACGGGGGTGCGGGCCTGCCAACAGACGTCGCCAAGGCCGTGGTGCGATGCCACTGCCTTCGTGCGCGCGTCTTTCCAACAACTAGATCACCCACACTCCGCAGAGGACTTCATGGAACGCTTGCGCTATCAGAAAGGATTACCCCGAGCCAGTCGCTGGTTGCACGGCAGGCACCTGGCCGCGCCGCTGGCACTGGGCGTATTGGGCGGCTGTATGAGGCTGCTGACGGGCGAGGAGGCCAGGGCCGACGGTTTCGTGGACGACAGCAAGCTCACCCTGACCCTGCGCAACTATTATTTCGGCAGCGATCGCCGTAACGGTCGTGGCGATCAGAAGGATTGGACCCAGGGCTTTCTGCTCGACTACCAGTCCGGCTTCACCCAGGGCACGGTCGGGTTGGGCGTCGACGCGTTCGGCTACCTGGGCCTGAAGCTCGATGGCGGTCCCGGGCGCCGAGGAACCGGCAATCTACCCGTCCATGCCGGCAACCAACCGGCGGACGAGTATTCCCGCGCCGGCGCGGCGGCCAAGCTGCGTTTGGGACAGACGGTGGTGCGCTACGGTCAGCAACTGCCCACGGCACCGGTCTTCGCCATCAGCACCAGCCGCCTGCTGCCCCAGAGTGCCACAGGCTGGAGCATCCTCAGCACGGACATCTCCGGCCTGACGCTGGAAGCCGGACATTTCACCTCGGGTACCGATCAGGTCAGCACCAACCGGGACGGTGATCTCTGGGCCGGTTATGCCCGCCGCCGCGCGGATCACGTCGACTTCGCCGGGGGCAAGTACGCCCTGGCCAAGGGTGTCAGCCTGTCGCTCTACGCGGCCCAGCTCGACGACATCTGGAATCAGTACTACGGCAACTTCAACCTGGTGCAGCCATTGTCGGCGAGCCAGTCGCTGACCTTCGATGCCAACCTGTACCGGACCCTCGATACCGGTGCCGCCAACGCCGGTCCCATCGACAACACGGCCTACAGCTTCGCCGCGGCCTACAGCCTCGGTCCGCAGACCTTTACCCTGGGCTGGCAGCGGATCGATGGGGATACGCCCTTCGACTACATCGGCATGGGCGACAACGGGCGCACCGGCGGCGGGCTGTTCCTCGGCAATGCCTCGATGTTCTCCGACTTCAACGCACCCGGCGAGCGCTCCTGGCAAGCGCGCTACGACCTCAACTTCAAGACCCTGGGCGTACCCGGTCTCAGCCTCATGACCCGCTACATCAACGGCAGTGACATCGATGGCAGCAACCTGCCCGTCACCAGCGCCTATCGCGGGCTGTACGGCGCCGACGACCGGGAGCGGGAGCTGAATCTGGAAGGGCGCTATGTCGTGCAATCCGGCTCGGCCAAGGGTCTGTCCATCCGGGTGCGCCAGGCCTGGCATCGCGGCTCGCTGTCCACCGGCGGTTCGGTCGATCAGCTGCGGGTGATCGTCGACTATCCGCTGCGCCTGCTCTAGCGCCGGCAATCGTTATTGTGAGGGGCGACGAACCGACCGCTAGCAGCCGGTTCGCTGCCGCCCGTCGCGCCTGGCTTAAGAGGACTCTGTTGCGCCGATAGCTCTAATAGTCACTTTATTAGGGATGCCCAACTCATGAGTCTGCGCAGTCTGAACGTCGCCCCCCGCGCCGTCCTGTTCTTTTCCGTGATCGTCCTGATTGTCTTCGGGCTCGGCGCCGTCGCCGTGGTACAGATGGGCAAGCTCTACGAGGCGGAACAGGACGTGGAGACCAGTTGGCTACCAGGTAATCAGTTGGCAGCGAAGATGGGCGGCGGACTGCTGCGTTTGCGTCTGGAAAGTCTGAGGGGCACCACCACGCCGGATCCGCAGCTGCGCGCCCAGACCGTCGCGGCCTTTCCCGGCTATCGCGATGCCTTCTTCATGGCGGTGAAAGAGTACGAGGCGACCCTGGCCAGCGACGAAGACCGCCAGTTGTACGCGGCCGTGGTCAAGGGGGCGGAAGGCTACCGGACCTTGCTGGAAGCCTTCGAGCAGAAACTGCGCACAGGTGACAACGAAGGTGCCATCGTCCTGATCAATACGTCGATACGCCCGCTCACCAATGCGCTGGAAAAGCACATCGCCGAGCTGAGTGCCTTCAACGAGCGCGGCGCCAAGGCCGCCGGAATCGCGGCAAAGGCCACCTTCACCACGGGCCTGTACTGGGTTTATGGCCTCATCGCCCTGACCGTTCTGGCCACCGTAGTGCTGGCCGCCCTGCTGATCCGCAGCATCACGCGACCGGTTGGCGAAGCCCTGCGCATCGCCCAACGGATCGCCCGCAAGGATCTGACCGAGCGGATCACCGTGGTCGGTCGTGACGAGGCGGCCGGCATGCTGCAGGCCCTGGCCCAGATGCAGGGCAATCTGCGCGACACCGTTTCCCATATCGCCGACAGCTCGACCCAGTTGGCCTCCGCGGCAGAGGAGATGACCGCCGTGATCGACGAAGCCAGCCGGGGTTATGTACGGCAGAACGACGAGGTCAACCAGGCGGCCAGCGCCGTAACCGAGATGAGTTCGGCGGTGGAGGAGGTCGCGCGGAATGCCGCCGATGCGGCCAGCACCTCGCTGCACACCCAGACCCTGACCAGCGAAGGCCTGGACAAGGTTACCCGCACGGTCCAGTCGATCGAGGCGCTGGCCCAGAACGTGGCCAGTACCAGTGAGCAGATCCAGGCGCTGTCGTCCCGCGCCCAGGACATCAATGCCGTGGTCGAAGTCATTCGCGCCATCGCCGAACAGACCAACCTGCTGGCACTGAATGCCGCCATCGAGGCGGCCCGAGCGGGCGAGCAGGGACGCGGCTTCGCCGTGGTCGCCGACGAGGTCCGGGCGCTGGCCCATCGTACCCAGCAGTCGACCCGCGAGATCGAACAGATGATCGGCGCCATCCAGAGCGATTCGTCGTTGGCCGTCAAGGCCATGGCCGAGAGTCAGCAACTGGCCGGGGAATCCACGTCGGTCGCCCAACTGGCCAATGTATCCCTGGAGCAGATCGCCGAGTCCATCTCCCAGATCAACGACCGCAATGCGGTCATCGCCACCGCCGCCGAAGAGCAGGCGCAGGTGGCCCGGGAAATCGATCGCAACATCTCCAGCATCCGGGATCTGGCGACCCAAAGCGCGACCGGTGCCACCCAGACCGCCAGCGCCAGCGCCGAGGTATCCAAGCTCGCTACCGGCCTGAATCGCATGGTTCGCGAATTCGCCGTCTAGGCAGGGTGCGGAGGCAGGAAGGGCTTGCAGCGTCCAGCTGCAGGTTCTTCGCTGTAATAGCTCGACTAATGAGGGCCGCAGCCTGTTCGCCGGTACCGGTGCACGAACTCCGGCAGCGTGGCTTGCCGCTGGAATGCCTGAGGCACAATCTTTAGTATTCGGTTACATCGCCTCTGTTATCAGGTAGAGAACGAATCGGCGCTTGGCCTGCCTAAACAGTGTCCAAACAACCCGGAGTCCTACCATGAACGCGAAGAAAATCTCTGCTTTGATGTTTGCTGGTCTGATCGCTGCCAGTGGCGCTGCATTCGCCACCGAAGGTGCAGGCAATCCGCCGAAAGCCAACAGTGCCGGCATGGGCACCCCGGCTGGCCAGAAGACCGGTGAAGGCGCAGGTGCTGCGACCGGTGCCGGCAAGACCACGCTCAATGAGCAAGGTCAGAAGCAGCAGCAGTAAGGGTCTAGGGCCGCTGGTGCGTCTGGCGGCCCCTAACCTCTGTCTAGAATGGAACTTTATAGGCCTCCTCTGTCCAACGGGGCCGAGCGCGTGGGTACAGGGGTTAGATGGTGAGTGCGGAACAGAGCAAGGTTGTCCTGGTCGTCGAGGATGAGCCGCAGATTTTGATGATTCTGGCGGATTATCTTGCCGAGCTGGGTTACACCGTCCTACAGGCTCCCTCGTCGCTCGAAGCCTTTCGTATCCTGGCCGGTCGGCCGCGTCTAGATCTGCTGATCACCGACTTTCGCCTGCCCGATGACGTCTCCGGCGTGATGATCGCCGAGCCCGCCCTCAAGTTGCGTCCCGACCTCAAGGTCCTGTTCATCAGTGGTTATCCCGCCGAAATCATCGATACCGGTTCGCCGTTGCTGGGCAAGGTCCCCTTGCTGACCAAGCCCTTCTCCCTCGAGCGTCTCCACCTGCAGGTGCAGAAGCTGCTCGGCGCCTGATCCGCTACTTTCCCATAGATCGTTTTTCCGCCAGGACAGTCTATTGATCAGGTGCGACCAGTTCGGTCGCCTCAGGTTGGGAGACAACGGCGTCCATGGCCATCAAGCATTTCACTCATCACGAAGCGATCTCGTCCGCCGTTCCGGCTGAACAGGGTTTTGAAGCGGTCATCGCCGTCAAGGCACGGCGCGAAGATGCCCATCCGACCTTTCACAAGGTCGCGACGGAGCGTCATTTCGATCTCGCCTCTGAAGCGGAGGAGGCCGCCGATGCCGCGCTCAATCGCGTGACGGAGATCGGCGACGACGATGAACTCCTCTGGGACGAGCAGGCCGTCTGATGAAGAGAGACCAGGAGCGGGACGAAGAACCGCGACAGAGCCAGGAGTCCACGCCGGATGACCCGGAGCTGAGTCGCGAAGAAGAAGAGGACGTCGACGAGAACCAGTTGCCACGCGCCGTGGTGCTCCACGAGATCATCCGCACCCAGGGTGATCACGAATTGGAACGGACCATCGCGGCGTTGTTCTGGTCGGCGCTGGCCGCCGGCCTGACCATGGGGCTTTCGCTGATGGCGATGGGGCTGCTCAACGCCAATCTGCCCGAGGGCGGCTACAGCAAGGTCATCGCCAGCTTTGGCTATTCGGCCGGCTTCCTGGCGGTAATCCTGGCTCGTCAGCAACTGTTCACCGAAAACACCCTGACGGCGGTGCTGCCGGTGATGAGCGAACCCACCCTGCATAACTTCGGTCGCCTGGGCCGGCTGTGGGGGGTGGTACTGGTGGGTAATCTCCTCGGGACCATCCTGGTCGCCTATGTGATCCTCCATCTGCCGCTGTTCGATGCCAAGGCCGACGCGAAATTCTTGGAGATAGGAACCAAGGTGATGGAAAACGATGCCTCGGCGATGTTCGCCAAGGGCATCATATCCGGCTGGATGATCGCCACCATGGTCTGGATGCTGCCGGCTGCGGAGCACGCCAGAATCTGGATCATCGTGCTCATCACCTACCTGATGGCTCTGGGCGACTTTACCCACATCGTGGTGGGTAGCCTGGAGGTGGCCTATCTGGTGTTCGCCGGGGAGGCGAGTTGGGGCGACTTCTGGCTGACCTTTGCTGGGCCCACCCTGGCGGGCAACATCGTCGGGGGCAGTCTGATCTTTGCGCTGATCAGCCATGCCCAGGTGCGCAGCGACACCTGAAAGCGAAAGGGCCGGCAAATTGCCGGCCCTTCGCGGTGATCAGGTAGCTGCTTCGATCACTCGTCGTCGTTGAGCTGACCCATGGCGGTGGTGTTGAAGCCACCGTCGACATAGAGGATCTCGCCGCTGATGCCCGACGCCAGGTCGGAGCAGAGGAAGGCGCCGGCGTTGCCGACTTCGTCGATGGTCACGTTGCGGCGCAGGGGCGTCTGACGCTCGTTGGCGGCCAGCATCTTGCGGAAGCTCTTGATGCCCGAGGCGGCCAGGGTGCGGATCGGACCGGCGGACACGGCGTTGACGCGGGTGCCTTCCGGGCCGAGGCTGCCGGCCAGGTAGCGGACACCGGCCTCCAGACTGGCCTTAGCCATGCCCATGACGTTGTAGTTGGGCATGGTGCGCTCGGCGCCCAGGTAGGACAGGGTCAGCAGGCTGCCGTTGCGGCCACGCATCATCTCGCGACCGGCCTTGGCCAGGGCGACGAAGCTGTAGGCGCTGATGTCATGGGCGATCTTGAAGCCGTCACGGGTGGTCACCGCGGTGAAGTCGCCGTCCAGCTGGTCACCGGGGGCGAAGCCGACCGAGTGAACGATGCAGTCCAGACCGTCCCACTTCTTCGCCAGCTCGGTGAACACGGCTTCGATCTGGGCGTCATCGGCGACATCGCAGGGGAAGCACAGCTCGGGATTGGAACCCCAGCCCGCGGCAAATTCTTCGACGCGACCCTTGAGCTTCTCGTTCTGGTAGGTGAAGGCCAGCTCGGCGCCTTCGCGGTGCATGGCGGCGGCGATGCCGGAGGCGATGGACAGCTTGCTGGCGACGCCGACGATGAGAACGCGCTTACCGGCGAGAAATCCCATGGTTTTTTCCTCTTCTGTGTTGAATCCCGGGCAGCCGCCAAGGGCTGAGGTCCGGGTTGGGCATGGCTCTGCGCAGGTCAGAGCGAGATCTGGCCTGGCTCCGCTAGGGGTCAGGCACGGGTGGGGCGGTAAGGTAGCAGGTCGATACCCGGGACAAAAGCGCTGGTTGACCGCTGCGGTGAGCGGTCGCGCCTCAGTTGAGGAACAGCGTCAGGGTCTGGCCGGGGGTCAGGGCGGAGGCCACGCGTGGATTCCAGTCCTGCAGCGCCTGCACGCCGATGTTGTAGCGCTTGGCGATCTGGTAGAGCGAATCGCCCGCCTTGACCCGGTAGTAGGTGGGCGCGGCCTTGGCGTTCTTGGTCGTCTTGACAGCTGCCTGGGTGGCCTTGACGGTATAGGAGGCCGGCATCGCCACGGCCGTGGCGGTGCCGCTGCCGGTACCGTGCAGCTTCAGGGTCTCACCGACCTTGAGGCCGCGTTTGCCGAGATCGTTCCAGCGCTTGAGATCGCCCAGCTCCACCTCGTTGGCCCGGGCGATGGACCAGAGGCTGTCGCCGGTGCGCACCTTGTAGGTCCGTACCACGGGCTCTTCGGCCACGGCGATGGTTTCCAGGGGCGTGGTGGTCTTGCCGGTCTCGCGCCGTGGGATCAGCAATTCCCGGCCAGCGGCCAGGCGGCTGCTGCCACTGAGCTTGTTGAGGGCGACGAGTTGCTCGACGCTCACGCGATTGCGCTTGGCGACGCTGCGCAGGGTATCGCCGCGGCGAACCCGGTATTCCTGCCACTGCACCACAGCCTCGGGGGCGATGTCGGGCAGGGTCGCGACCAGGCGCTGGGCCTTTTCCGCCGGCACCAGCAGGTGCTTGGGGCCGTCCATGGTCACGCGCTGCGTGTAGGCGGGATTCAGGCGATAGAGTTCGTTGGCGTCCAGGTCCGCCAGTTCCGCGACCCGGGCCAGGTCCAGGTGCTGCTTGATGTCCACCACTTCGAAGTAGGGCTCGTTCGGGATGGACTCCAGGGCCAGGCCGTAGGCGTCCGGATTGCGCACGATCTGGGAAACGGCGAGCAGCTTGGGTACGTAGTCCTGGGTCTCCGGCGGCAGAGAGGACAGGTTCCAGTAGTCGGTCGGCAGACCCAGTGACTGGTTGCGTTCGATGGCACGACCGACCGTGCCTTCGCCGGCATTGTAGGCGGCCAGGGCCAGCAGCCAGTCGCCACCGAACATGTCATGCAGCTTGCTCAGGTAGTCCAGGGCGGCATTGGTCGAGGCGGTGATGTCGCGGCGACCGTCATAGAAGCGGGTCTGGCGCAGATTGAAATACTTGCCGGTAGTGGGAATGAACTGCCATAGACCGGAGGCCGCACTGCGCGAGAGGGCATTGGGATTGAAGGAGCTTTCCACCACCGGTAGCAGGGCCAGTTCCAGCGGCATGTTGCGCTCTTCGAGGCGCTCGACGATGTAGTGCAGGTAGGGCGCGCCGCGGCTGCAGGATTGGGCGAGGGCGGCTTCATGGCTCGCATACCAGAGGCGCTGGCGATCGATCCGCGGATTGGTACCGTTGTCGCCTGCGCCCTGGAGCTGATAGCCGTCGCGCACCCGGTCCCAGATGTCGCCGCTGGTAGCCGCTGCGGTCGGCGCCTTGCGCAGCCATTCCGGGGGACGCTGCATCTTGCTTTGTGTCATGTGCAGATCGGCCTGATAGGCGCGATTCTCCGGCTGCGAGTTGCTTTGACAGCCGGCGAGAACGACCGCGAGGCAAAGCGCCGAGACTTTGAAAGAGGTGGCCAGCACGTCTAGTTCGCGGGTTTTCGGCGTCGCTGGCGGCATTGGTCTGGGCTTTCCGGGAGCTGGAGGATGGGCGATTCTAGGAACCGCATCCCGGGGGGTCAAGGAACAACCCCTTGGCCTGTGACCTGTACGACGACCGAAAACCGCGCGTTCCGGCGTGGTGACGGGACCTGGGCAATAGGTGTCAGAACGTGTCCTTCCAGCCTCTCAGGGCGGCGAAATAGGTATCCTCCGACGCCTCCGCAGCCACTCCGCGCTCCTCCTGCAGGCGTTGGCGCACGCCGTTTTCGGCCGTGCGCAGAAAGGGATTGATGCGGCGCTCGCGCCCCAGGGTGGAGGGCAGGGTAGGCCGCTGGGCCTCCCGCAACCGCTGGGTCTCGGCCAGGGCCTGTTGGACCGTGGCATTCTCCGGTTCCACGGCCTGGGCGAAGCGCAGGTTGCTCAGGGTGTATTCGTGGCCGCAATAGATTTCGGTGGCGTCCGGCAGGCTGGCCAGGCGCTGCAGGGAGGCCAGCATCTGGCTGGGCGTGCCTTCGAAGAGCCGACCACAGCCCGCCGAGAACAGGGTATCGCCGCTGAACAGCAGGGGCCGTTCGCCAGCCACATAAAAGGCGATGTGGCCGGCGGTATGGCCGGGCACGCGCAGCACCTCGAACGCGATCCCCAGGACTTCCAGCCGCTGGCCGTCGGCCAGGGGCAGGTCGACCGCGGCGATGCGCTCGTCGGCCGGCGCGCTCACCCGGGCGCCGCTACGCTGCTTGAGCGCGGCGATGCCGCCGGTATGGTCGTTATGATGATGGGTGATCAGGATATCGGTCAGGCGCCAGTCGGGATTCGCGTCGAGCCAGGCGAGTACGGGCGCGGCATCGCCGGGATCGACCACGACCGCCTGTCTTGTCGCCGCGTCCTTGATCAGCCAGATGTAGTTATCGTTGAAGGCGGGCAGCGGAAGTATGTCGAACATGGATGAGCTCTCGGGTCGGACTGCAGGCCGCTAGGGTAGCAGTGGGTGGTAGGGCATAGGCTTCAATATGAGAGGACCAGACGATGCACGATGAATTCTCCGCCCAGGTCGATCCGCGCTGGCTGAAGTTGATGACTTCGGCGCGGGAGTGGCTGGCAGGCCCCTTGGGCCAGTTGCTGCTGGAGCAGGAGCGGGTGCTGATCGACGAAGAACTCAAGCGCCATTTCGGCAGCTACCTCGTTCATTACGGTCCGCACCCCACGGCACCGGCCAATTGCGGTCAGCTCAGGCACGCGGTGCGCATCGGGCCGCCGCTGGGCGATGTCGACATCGTCTGTGAGGAAGGCGCCTGGCCGCTGAGTGAACATGCGGCCGACGTGGTCCTGCTGCAGCATGGCCTGGATTTCTCCCTGGCGCCCCACCGGCTGCTGCGCGAAGCGGCGTTGAGCGTCCGGCCCGGCGGCCATCTGGTCGTAGTGGGCATCAATCCCTGGAGCCTTTGGGGCGTGCGTCATTACCTGGCCCGGGATGCACTGCGCAAGGCCCGCTGTTTCGGCCCCAGTCGGGTCGGCGACTGGCTGTCGGTGCTGGGCTTCGCGCTGGAGAAACGGCGCTTCGGGTGTTATCGTCCGCCGCTTTCATCCCCCAAGTGGCAACAGCGGCTGGCCTGGATGGAGCAGGGCGAAGCCGAACCCAACTGCGAACAGGCAGCGGGTGCGGGTTTCTATTTGCTCTCGGCGCGCAAGCTGATGTTCGGCCTGCGTCCGGTGCCCCAGGCGCGCAAGGAACCGCGTGGCAAGCTGGTGCCCATGCCGGTGGCCAAGATCAGCCGCCGCGAATCGAGTGAATCCAATGAGTGACGACATCGTCGAGGTCTTTACCGACGGCGCCTGCAAGGGCAATCCCGGCCCCGGTGGCTGGGGTGCCCTGCTGAAATTCAAGGGTGCGGAGCGCGAGCTCTGGGGCGGCGAAGCCAACACCACCAACAATCGCATGGAGCTGATGGCGGCCATCCAGGCCCTGGCGGCGCTCAAGCGCCCCTGCCAGATCCGCCTGACCACCGACTCCGAGTACGTGATGAAGGGCATCACCCAATGGCTGGTGAACTGGAAGAAGCGCGGCTGGCAGACCGCCGCCAAACAGCCAGTGAAGAATGCCGAGCTCTGGCAGGCCCTGGATGAGCAGGTGCAGCGCCATCAGGTGGAGTGGCGCTGGGTGCGTGGCCATACCGGCCATCCCGAGAACGAGCGGGCCGACCAGTTGGCCAACCGCGGTGTCGATGAAGTCCGGCAGGCCAAGCAGGCCGCCAAGGCGTAACCAGCCAAGAGGTTAGCGATGAGATATGTAGTTCTGGATACCGAAACCACCGGCATGCCGGTGACCGATGGCCATCGGATCATCGAGATCGGTGGGGTGGAAGTCATCGGCCGGCGACTGACCGGGCGGCATTTCCATGTCTATCTCAATCCGGATCGGCAGATCGACGAAGGTGCCATCGCGGTCCACGGCATCACCGATGAATATGTCGCCGACAAGCCGCGCTTCGCCGAAATCGCCGACAGCTTCTTCGAATTCATCGAAGGCGCCGAACTGGTCATCCACAACGCGCCCTTCGACGTGGGCTTCATCAACATGGAGTTCGCCCGGCTGGGTGTCCATCCCGAGCGCGCCGACATCACCCAGCACTGCTCGGTGCTCGACACCCTGGTCATGGCGCGCGGTCGGCACCCCGGTCAGCGCAACAGTCTGGATGCGCTCTGCAAGCGCTACGGCGTAGACAACTCCAACCGTGAGTTGCACGGCGCCTTGCTGGACGCCGAGATCCTCGCGGACGTCTACCTGGCCATGACCGGTGGCCAGACCAGCCTGTCGCTGGCGGCCCACGGCCAGGAAGGCAACGGCGATGGCAACTACGTCATGCCGATCAGGCGCCTGCCGGCCGAGCGCCCGCGGACCCGGGTGATCAGTGCGACCAGCACCGACCTCGATGCCCATGCGGCGCGCATGGCGGCCATCGAGAAGAGCTGTGGCCGAACCCCGCTCTGGCTGGCGGGCGCCGGAACCGAATAACGCCTTCCTCCCTTCTCCCAAGCGCCCGGTCGGCCCCTGACCGGGCGTCCGCGTTCGTCTGAATAAGCTGAAAGACCTCACAATTTTCAGCTATCGTTCAACTAAGATGCTGCAGGCTGGTCATTTGAGCCCGCATGAAGCCTCGAATTTCGAATTGCGCGGAACTTTATTTCTCCCGCGAACTCGTATGACGATTCGGAATTATCGCTTCGCTTTTGTGGATTTACAGGTCTAGCGTTCCAGAGCAAGGTTCCCTGGCGTGGCGAGAGGTCAGATCCCCGTCCGCCTGGAATGATGAGGGTGGCCCGGTCAGGAAGACGCAGGTACCTAGGCTCCAGTTGGAATAGCAAGCCTTTCTTCCCGTTTTAAAATGGCGTTGGCGAGGTTGTAATGGCGCAGGAGGCGTAAGGCACCATGGTGACCGGAGCAAGAGCTTTGAGCTTGGTCCGCGAACAGCTGTTCGCGACCATCGAGGAAGCTGAATCCCATCTTGAACGCTTCATCGTCGAGCGGCACTGCAGCAGCCTGTTGCAGCGTGCGGTCGAGAGTCTTGGCCAGATTCGCGGCGCCTTGACGCTGATCGAACTGGCAGGCGCCCAGTTGCTCGCCCACCAGACCCTGCAGATCGCCAACGACATCCCTGCAGATCGCCAACGACATCCCTGCGGGTGCCGGTCCCGAACACGACGAGCACCTGATGGCGATCTGTCGTGGGTTGCATGTGCTGCGCCGCTATCTCGAACAGCTGCGCAGCGGCCAGGACGAGATGCCCGAACTGTTGCTGCCGGCGATCAATGCCCTGCGCCTGGCGGGCGGCGAGCCAGAACTTCCGGAAAGCTACTTCTTCAGCGTCCGTCTCGACCAACGCCCCCTGATCAGCGCGACCACGCGCCTGGGCTTGCGCGAGCGCCAGGCCCAGGCGCGCCGAATGCGTCAAACCTACCAGATCGGCCTGCTGGGCTTTCTGCGTGACGTCAACGGTGCGGCCAGCCTTAGACTGATGGCGAGAGCGCTGGAGCGCTCCGCCGCGTTGCTGCACGATCATGTCGGCGGCTACCTGCCGTGGGTTGCCGCGGCCACGGTCGAAGGCTTCGCCCAGGGTCGCCTGACCGCCACCCGTGAACGCAAGCAGCTGTTCGCCCGGGTCGATCGCGAATTACGTCAGATGCTGGGTAACGACCTGCACGAGCCGGCGCGTAGCACCCTCAAGGAACTCCTCTATCTCCTGGCGTTGGCTGGTGTCGAGGGCGCCCATCCGCAGGAGGTCATGAACGCCTACGGCTTCGAGCGCCTCGGATTCACCGATGCTCAGCTCGAAGCCGGCAAGAAGCGTCTCGCCGGTCCGGGCCATGGCGTGATGCATTCGCTGTCGGCCGCTATCCGCGAAGAGGTGGAAACGGTCAAGGATCTGATCGACCTCATCGAGGCCGAGCTGCGCACGGGCGCCGAGCAGCATCGCCTGCCGCGCTCCGATAATTTCTCCCGGCTGTATGTCCAGGTTGGCCTATTGGGCAAGACCCTGGAAATGGTCGGGCAGGAGAATGCCGGTCAGGTGCTGCAGCAGTGCCTGCCGAACATCTCTCAATTACGCGACAAGCCGCTCGTGCTCGAAGATCTCGCACCGCTGGCCGATGCCCTGTTGCTGGTGGAAAGCCTGCTGGGCCAGCCCGAAGGGCAAGGCTCGCTGATCGACGTGCCGCTGGAAGCCGAAGGCGTCCAGCTCAGCGTCGCCAACTACCAGTTGGGCGAGGCCCAGGCGCTACTGCACCGGGAAGCCTACAAGGGCCTGACCGATGCCAAGCGCGCCATTGGCGCCTTTCTCGATTCGCGGGGCGATACCCTGCACCTGGCCACCGTGCCGGCGCTGCTGGATACCGTCCGCGGCGCGCTGTTCTTCCTGGGCAATCCCCGCGCCGCTGAACTGGTCCGTGCCTGCACCGGCTATATCCAGCGCTGCCTGATCGAAGGTGGCCAGGCCTGCGAGCCGGCGACACTCGAGGTGCTGGCGGACGCTCTCAGCAGCATCGAGTTCTTTGTCGAAAGCGGTGGCACCGAGGGTCAGGACGGCACCCCGGAAATCCTCGATATCGCGGCGCAAAGCATTCGCGCCCTGGGCTGGACCTCGGCCGCGGCATGAGTCTCTGGCAACCTGGCTGGTTCCAGACCGCCCAACCCGCCGGCGGTTGGCTGGTCGTGCATAGCGGTCAGGCGTTTCTGACCGCGGGGGCGGAGGTGCTCTTCGCCCCGGACGATCCGCGCGTCCAGGGGTTCGCAGGTGAGCACCATGGTCTGGGTCAGTGGCAGGCCCAGCCGGTCACTCTGCTCGAAGTGGATACGCCGGCGGACGTCGAAGGCTGCGTCTGGCAGCCGCTGCGGCCGCTGATGCTGCAGTCGCCTCATGCGCTGTTCAAGTTGCTGGGCTACGCCAATCAGATCGGCACCTGGGCGCGGCAGCATCGCTTTTGCGGGCAGTGCGGTACTCGTACCTTCGCCCTCGATGGCCAGCGCGGCCTCAAATGTCCGAATTGCCAGCTCACCCAGTATCCACGGCTGTCGCCGAGCATGATCGCCCTGATCACGCGCGGTGATGAGGTGCTACTGGCGCGGTCGCCCCGCTTCGCGCCCGGGGTCTTCAGCACTCTGGCCGGCTTCGTCGAACCGGGCGAGTCGGCGGAGGCCTGCGTACACCGGGAGATCATGGAAGAGGTGGGCGTCTCGGTCACCAACCTGCGCTACCAGGGCAGCCAGAACTGGCCCTATCCGCATTCCCTGATGCTGGGTTATCACGTCGATTACCTGGGCGGCGACATCCGGTGCCAACCGGATGAAATCGAAGATGCCCGCTGGTTCCACCTGCGCGAGTTGCCGACGCTGCCGCCGGCCTTTTCCATCTCGCGCTTTCTGATCGATCGCTATCGGGTCGAGCGGCTAGGCGGCGCTGAACCAGTGCTGCCAGATTAGCTTGACGGTCAGCGCCAGCACGACGCAGATGAACACCGGGCGGATGAACTTGGCACCGCCGGCGATGGCGCTGCGCGCGCCCAGGTAGGCCCCCAGGGTCAGCGACAGACCCATGGTCAGGCCCAGCACCCACAGCACCTGCCCCAGGGCGATGAACATCACCAGGGCGACCCCATTGCTGACGAAATTCATGGTGCGCGCCACGCCACTGGCCTTGAGCAGGTCCAGGGGGTAGAGCAGCAGGCTGCTGACCGTCCAGAAGGCGCCCGTGCCTGGTCCGAACAGGCCGTCGTAGGCGCCCAGCGTCAGGCCCTGGGGCCATTGGCGCCGTTGCGGCACGGGCGCATCGCTGAGCACCGGTGCCTTGGGCGTGCCGCCGAATAACAGATAGAGGGCGCAGCTGAACACCACCACCGGCAGCAGCTGGTTGAGGAAGTCCGCGGAGAGATGGTGGGCAACCAGGGCGCCGATCCCCGCGCCGATGGCGGTAGCCACCAGGGCATGCCGCCACTGGCGGGGATGGAACAGCTTGCGGCGGTAGAAGGTATAGGCAGCGGTGGCGCTGCCAAAGGTGGAGCTGAGCTTGTTGGTGCCGATCGCCAGGTGGGGCGGCACGCCGGCCATCAGCAGGGCGGGCACCGTGAGCAGGCCACCGCCGCCGGCGATGGCGTCGATGTAGCCGGCCAGGAAGGCGACCCCCGCCAGCAGCGTCAGGGTCATGGGGTCCAGGGCGAATTCGAGCATGGGGGTAGGGCGCCAGGTGGAACGGGGGCGCCATCATGCATCAGACGCGCAGCCGTCACCACCTGCGGGCGATCCCGATCAATCCAGTGCGGGGAAGGGCAATCCGACGTAGTTTTCTGCAAGGGTCGTGCGACCCGCTCTGGAATCGAGCAGTGCCTGGAGTTCGGCGTCCTGCACCCGCTGGGTGAAGGCATCGGTATCTGGAAAGCGGTGCAGGGCGGTGGTCATCCACCAGGAGAAGCGCACTGCCGCCCAGATCCGCTTCAGGCAGAGCGCCGAGTAGCGTTCGAGGCAGCTGGCATCGCCGCTGCGATAGGCGCGTTCCAGCAGCAGGTGCAGATTGCGCACGTCGCCCAGGGCCAGGTTGAGCCCCTTGGCACCGGTGGGCGGGACGATATGGGCGGCATCGCCGACCAGGAACAGCCGGCCGTACTGCATGGGTTCGACCACATAGCTGCGCAGTGGGGCGATGCTCTTTTCCAGCGAGGGGCCGGTCACCAGCTGGGCCGCCGTCTCGGCCGGCAGGCGCGCCTTGAGCTCTTCCCAGAAGCGCTCGTCCGACCAGTTCTCCACCGAATCCCCGGCTTCCACCTGCAGGTAGTAGCGGCTGCGAGTCGCCGATCTCATGCTGCACAGGGCGAAGCCACGCGGGTGATTGACGTAGATAAGTTCATCGGCGGCGGGCGGCGTATCGCTCAGCAGACCCAGCCAGCCGAAAGGGTAGACCCGCTCGTATTCGGTGAGTACGCCGTCGGGGATGCTGCGGCGCGAGACACCGTGGAAACCGTCGCAGCCGGCGATGTAGTCGCAATCGATGCGCAGGGTTTCACCGGCGACCTGGCAGGTGACATAGGGGCGCTCGCCCTTGAGTTCGTGGGGCTGGACCTCGCTGGCCTGGTAGAAGGTAGGGGCGCCGCTGGCCTGGCGGGCGGCCATCAGATCGCGGGTCACCTCGGTCTGGCCATAGACGGTGACGCAGCGTCCGCCCAGCAGATCGTTCAGATCCAGGCGCTCGCGCTGGCCGTGGATGGCGAACTCTACGCCTTCATGCACCTGGCCTTCCTGTTCCAGCCGCTCGGCGACGCCGGCCTGGCGCAGCAGATCGACCGTGCCCTGTTCGAGCACGCCGGCACGGATCCGACTGAGTACGTGGTCGGCGCTCTGGCGCTCGACGATGACATTGTCGATACCCGAGCGGGTGAGCAGCTGGCCCAGCAGCAGCCCGGAGGGGCCCGCGCCGATGATGACGACTTGGGTGCGCATGGAGTCTGTCCTTTTGTCTGGCGTGATCGCCGTTTTGTTATGGGGCTCCGGTATTTTTGGACGGTTTTCGCCGGTATCGGCAGCGACCTTTCCGATACTTTCTGGTACTTTTCAATGATTCGTGCGGCTATCGCCCAGGGACTGTCGATGACCACTGCCTTGCCACCCATCTTCAAGCTGTATGGCGAGGCCCAGGCCTGGCCGGCGCCGGACCTGCTGCACTGCGAAACCATCGAGAGCCGCAGTCGGCTGCATGCCTGGCATATCGAAACCCATCGCCATGCGGATCTCGCGCAACTGCTCTATGTGCGCCAGGGCGGGGTGCGTCTGCAACTGGAAGACTGGCAGGGAGAAAGGCGCGGACCGCTGCTGGTGGTGCTGCCGGTGCTGTGCGTCCATGCCTTCGAATTCGAGCCCTCGGTGGAGGGCTTCGTGATCACCCTGCCGGTGCCCCAGCTGGAGCGCCTGAAGCAGCGCTGCCAGAGAGCCGGGCAGGGGCTGTTCCTCGGGGCCGAGTGCCTGGCCCTGACCGGGCCGGATGCCACCTGGATCGATCAGTTGGTCGGCCAGCTCGTCGCCGAGTACGAAGGGCACAAGCCGGGGCGTGAGGTGGTACTCGAAGCCTTGCTCGACAGCCTGGCGATCTGGCTGCTGCGGCAGCATCGCCAGGAACAGGGCGCGACCCTGCCACGGCGCGCCGAACAACACCTGGGACGCTTCCTGGCGCTGGTGGAGCAGCATTATCGCGAGCACTGGAGCCTGGGGCGCTACGCGGCGGCGCTCGGGATCTCGGGAGTGCACCTGAATGGCCTCTGCCGGCAGCTGGCCGGCGCCTCGGCGCTGGCCATCGTGCACCAGCGCCTGCTGCTGGAGGCGCGCCGCACCCTGACCTACACCCAGGCATCGGTAGGCGAGATCGCCGACGCCCTGGGCTTTGCCGATCCGGCCTACTTCGCCCGGTTCTTCCGCCGTGGCACCGGCCAGAGTCCGCTCAACTATCGGCGTCTCGCGGATCAGCCGCAGCGCTGACGGCCAGGCTATCGGCTGCCGCCAGAGTTTCGCCGACACGTGCGGCCAGGGCGTCGAGATTGAAGGGCTTGGTGATCAGGGTCATGCCGGGGTCGAGATAGCCTTCCAGGTGCGCCCCTTCGGCATAGCCGGTGGCGAACAGCACCTTGAGGCCAGGCCGGCGCTGCCGCGCGATCTCGGCCAACTGGCGGCCATTCATGCCCGGCAAGCCGACATCGGACAGCAGCAGGTCGATGGGCCGCCCGCTTTCCAGCAGCGGCAGGGCGCCGCGGGCGTCTTCGGCCTGCAGGGTCGCGTAGCCCAGCTCCCTGAGCAGGTCCACCACCATCTGCCGGACCACGGGCTCGTCTTCCACCACGAGTACCGTCTTGCCCGCGCCCTGGGCCGTGACCGTGGGAGCGGCCAGCCGGGGTGGCTCGACATCGGCGCCCAGGTAGCGGGGCAGATAGAGGCCTACGGTAGTGCCCTGGCCCGGCAGGGAGTCGAGGCGGACATGACCCTTGGACTGCTTGGCATAGCCATAGATCATCGACAGCCCGAGACCGGTGCCCTGGCCAATGGGCTTAGTGGTGAAAAAGGGGTCGAAGGCCCGCGCCATGACCTCGGGCGGCATTCCGGTACCGTTGTCCGCCACCAGCAGCGCCACGTAGTCGCCCGCGCTCACGGCATCCAGGCCGTTGCCGCTGTCGGTCAGATAGACATTGTGGGTTTCGATGCGGATGTTGCCGCCATGGGGCAGGGCATCGCGGGCATTGATGACCAGGTTGAGCAGGGCGTTTTCCAGCTGGTGCCCATCGGTCAATGCCTGCCAGAGACCCCCATCCAGATCGAGCTCCAGCACGATGTCACCGCGCAGACTGCGCAGCAGCAGCTCCTCCATGGAACGCACGCAGTCGTTGACATGGATGGGCTGCAGATCGAGTGCCTGGCGCCGGGAAAAGGCCAGCAGGCGCTGGGTGAGGGCAGCCGCGCGTTGGGCGGAGGTCAGCGCCGAATGCAGATACTGGTCGAACTTGTCCTGGCGCCCGGCTTTCTGCTGC
Organism: Pseudomonas sp. 313; assembly: GCF_000316965.1. Classification (NCBI taxonomy): domain Bacteria; kingdom Pseudomonadati; phylum Pseudomonadota; class Gammaproteobacteria; order Pseudomonadales; family Pseudomonadaceae; genus Pseudomonas; species Pseudomonas sp. 313. The sequence continues at coordinate 38,008 of NZ_ANBZ01000041.1, read as the reverse complement.
CGCTGCAGCATGTCGAGACTGCCCATAATGCCAGTGAGCAGATTGTTGAAATCGTGCGCGATGCCGCCGGTGAGCTGGCCCACCGCCTCCATCTTCTGCGCCTGGCGCAGTTGCTCCTGCAGCTCCTGCTGCTCGGTGACGTCACGCCCCACGGCGTAGATGAGATCGTCCTCGGCGCTGGCCGTCCAGTCGAGGATGCGATAGCTGCCATCGCGGGCACGCACCCGCGCCCTGAGGCCCGCCGAGCCCTGCTGGCGGCCCAGGCAGCGCAGGGTATCGAAGACCTGGCGCTGATCGTCGGGATGGATCAGTTCGGTGAGCTGGACGCTGGCCAGATCGGTCTCCCGCCGTCCCAGCAGGCGGGCGGCGGCGCTGTTCACGGTCTTCACCTCGCCATCGGCCCGGCAGATCACCATCAGGTCATGGCTGATACGCCACATCCGATCGCGTTCGCGGGTGCGCAGCTCGATCTGCTGTTCCAGCTCCTGGCGCGAACGGGTGAGGACCTCTCGCGCATCGACGATGCTCTGGATGTCGGTGCAGGTGCCGAACCACTGTTCGATGCGCCCCTTGGCGTCACGCACCGGCTGGGCGCGGCCGAGCACCCAGCGATAGCGCCCCGAGCGGTGCCGCAGGCGGTATTCGATATGGTAGGGCTCGCCGGTGCTGAGGCTGTGATGCCAGACCTTCCAGGTCCGTTCCTGGTCGTCGGGATGAAAGACGTTCGCCCAGCCTTCGCCCTCCGTGGAGCCTTCCGGCACCCCGGTGAACTCGTACCAGCGATCGTTGAAATAGAAGTGGTGGCCGTCGGGTCGCGTGGCCCAGACCATCTGGTCGATGGAGTTGATGATGGCGCGCAGCTGCGCCTCGTTGCGGGCCAGCTCCTGGGCCTGGCGGCGATGGCCGCTGATGTCGATGAACAGCACCGCGAAGCGATCGCCTGGCAGCTTGTGGGCGCGCACCTCGTACCAGTGTTCATGCTGCAGGTGCAGCAGGATGTCGAACTGGATGAACTCCGCATCGCCATTCATGAAGTCGATGTAGGCGGGCAGCAGATCGGCTTCCAGTTGCGGCAGGGAGGCACGCAGGGTCCGCCCCAGGACCTGATCCAAGGGAATGCCCGTCAGGGTGGCGAAGACCGGATTGACCTCCAGGAAGCGGAAATCCTCCATTCGGCCACTGGCATCGCGGATCGCCTGGGCCATGTAGAAGCCCTCGCGCATGCCGTGGTACAGCTCCTGCAGCCAGATATCACGCTCGGTGATGGCAGCTTCGTTGAGCTTGCGTTCGGTGATGTCATAGCACACGCCCAGGTAGCGATCACTGCCGTGGCTGGCCATCAACTGGCCGCGCCGACCGAGCCAGCGTTCTTCGCCGGTATCGGCGCGGCGGATGCGGTATTCGAGATAGTCCAGAGCGTCGTCGCCCGGCGTCGCGGTGAGGGTCCGCAGGCTGGCGACATCGTCGGGATGCAGTTGCCGGACCAGTTCGTCGAGGGAATAGCTACGTCGAACCGGGAGGCCCCAGAGCTGGCAAAAGCCCGAGGACACCAGCAGCCGGGCTTCCCCCGGCAACAGTTCGAAGGTGCCGACCCGGCCGACCTCCTGGGCCAGCCGCACCCGCTCTTCGGCCACCAGTTGTTCGGTGCGATCCTGCAGGACGTGCACGAAGCCGAGCGTGTCTTCGGCGTCCTTCAGCGCCGTGGTGGCGATTTCCACCCAGCGCGGCGTGCCGCCCTGAACCGTGATCCAACCCGCGCCCTGGCCATGCTCGTCAATTAGAGCCTGGTGCTGAGCGGTGGTCAGGAAGGCGGCATCGCGGCCCGCCGTCAGCAGCTCGATGAAGCGCTGACCCTGGGCTTCGCCGGCTGACCAGCCACACAGCAGCTCGGCCCCCCGATTCCAGCGCTCGATGCAGCCCTGGCGGTCGGTGATGACCAGGGCATGGGAGGTCAACTGCAGGAGCGCCTGCTGTTCGAGCAGAGAGATCGGCATGCGGGGATTCCATTCAGCGAGCGGGCGTGTGGCGAGCGTTTCCTGGGGCTTGCTGAAAAGTCGCCGAGCGCAGGCACTTTTCAGACAACGCCTAGGCTTCGATACCCTCGCTCAACTGGATGTTCAAACTACGCAGGGCATTCCAGTACTCAGGATAGGTCTTGCCGACGCATTCGGGGTCCAGGATGCGGATACCGGCTATCTTCAGGCCTGCGAGGGCGAAGCACATGGCGATCCGGTGGTCGGCATGGGTCTCGATCACGGCATCGGTCCGGGTGCCGGCCAGGGCGGGATCCGCCGCCACCAGCAGGTCATCGCCCTCGACGCTGGCGAGCCCGGCACGAATGGCGTTCAGGCCATCGTGCAACGCCGCGACCCGGTCGCATTCCTTGACCCGCAGGTTGGCCAGGCCTACGAAGCGCACGGGCGTCTCGTTGAAGGCGGCCAGCACCGCCAGGGTAGGGATGGCGTCCTGCATCTGCGAACCGTCGATGACCGCCGGCAGCCGGGGGAAGGCGGCGATGTGGTCGTGAGCCTTGGCATCGGGCTGGGTGAAGGCGTCGTCGGCCACCCCCAGGTCGATGGTCCCGCCGGTGAGGGCCTGGGCCGCCCAGAGATAGGTGGCGGCGGAGGCGTCCGGCTCGATGAAGTAGTCTCGTGCGACGTAGCCGGTCGGGGCGACCCGCCAGGTGGCGGCGTCCAGCTGCTCGACCTGGGCACCAAAGGCGCGCATCGCCTCGACGGTCAAGTCGACATAGCCACGGGCACCGATGTCGCTGCCACGCAGGGCGACGTCCACCGGTTCGCTGCCCAGCGCGGCCAGCATCAGCAGGGCGGAGACGTACTGGCTGGACAGGCCGGCATCCACCTCGAAGCGGCGCGCGGTGAGACGGCCCTGGCCGGTAACGGTCACCGGCGGACAGCCGCTCGGCGCCTCTACCTGGATGCCATTGGCGCTCAGGGTCTCCAGCAGGGGACCGATCGGCCGCTTCTGCATATAGGTGTCACCGGTCAGGGTGACGGCGCCATCGACGGTGGCGACCGCGGCGGTCAGAAAGCGCACCGCAGTGCCGGCATTGCCGAGAAACAGCGGTGCGGCCGGTTGCTGCAGGCGCCCGGAGCTGGTCACCACGAAGGTGGTGGCATCGGGCTCGTCCACGGTGACACCCATCTGCCGCAGGGCCTCGGACATGTGGCGGGTGTCATCGCTCTTGAGCGCGCCGGTCAGGCGACTGGTGCCCTTGGCCAGAGCCGCCAGCAGCAAGGCGCGGTTGGTGATGGACTTGGAGCCGGGTGGGGCGATCCGACCATGCAGCGCGACGTTGGGCGGGGTAACGGTGATGTAGGGTCTGGCGGACATGAGGGCTCCAAGCAACTTCGCGACGGCCGAAACGGCGGATCGTAACAAGGCCGCCATGATGCCATTTCAGGCCTCCCAGACCAAAGTGTCCATTTATTAATACCACCCCTATAGGACTGATCAGGCTTGCCTGATACCTCCTATGTCACGAACAAGTCATCAAGGCGGGGTAGTGCTAACGGTTTTCCGCCAGAGGCCGCCACCATGTCCCTTATTCGTCCCGATCGTCGTCGTGTTCTGCAAGGCCTGGGAGCCACGCTGCTGTTGCCGGCCCTGGGCCAGCGGACCTGGGCCAGCGGACCTGGGCCGCACCGGCAGGGCGCCCGGGCATACCCGATGGTGTCCAGGCGGGTGATGTCACCGAGGGCCGGGCACTGATCTGGAGTCGTACGGATCGCCCGGCGCGGCTACTGGTGGAGTGGGATACCCAGGAAAGCTTTCGCACGCTACGCAAAGCGGCGGGGCCGATCACCACGGCCGCCCAGGACTACACCGCCCGTATCGATCTGGCAGGGCTGCCCGCCGATCAACATATCTTCTACCGGGTGCGCTTCGAGGACCTGGACAGCGGTGCGCTCAGCGAGCCCATCATCGGCCACTTGCGCTCGGCCCCCAGCCAGCGCGGCGACATCCGCTTCGTCTGGGGTGGTGACACCGTTGGCCAGGGCTTTGGCATCAACCCTGACATCGGCGGCATGCGCATCTACAACGCCATGCGCGAGCGGCGGCCGGACTTCTTCCTGCACAGTGGCGACACCATCTATGCCGACGGCCCGCTCCCGGCCCAGCTGACGGTGGAAGAGGGACGCATCTGGCGCAATATCACCACCGAGGCGAAGAGCAAGGTGGCGGAAACCCTGGACGAATTCCGCGGCAATTATCGCTACAACCTGATGGACACCCACCTCAAGAGATTCAACGCCGAGGTGCCCCAGGTGTGGCAGTGGGACGACCACGAGACCACCAACAACTGGTCGCCGAGCAAGACGCTGGACGATCGCTACCAGGTCAAGGACATCAATGTCCTGAGCGGTCGGGCCCGCCAGGCGTTCCTGGAATACGCGCCCATGCGGGGCGTCTCGGCCGACGGGGCAGGGCGCATCTATCGACGGATCGCCTATGGCCCCCTGCTGGATGTCTTCGTGCTGGACATGCGCAGCTATCGCGCCGGCAACGACAGCAACCTGGGTAGCGAGGAGGGCGGCCAGGGCGCCTTTCTGGGGCAGGAGCAACTCGACTGGCTGAAGAAGGAGCTGCAGGCGTCCAGGGCGACCTGGAAGGTGATCGCGGCCGATATGCCCATCGGGCTGCAGGTGCCGGACGGCAAGGATGCGCAGGGCCAGGCGCGCTGGGAGGCGATCGCCAACGGCGATCCCGGAGCACCCAAGGGGCGCGAGCTGGAAACAGCCGACCTGCTGCGCTTCATCGCCCGGCAGGGGATCCGCAACACGGTCTGGCTTACCGCAGACGTGCATTACTGCGCCGCGCATCACTATCACCCGGACAGGGCGGCCTTCCAGGATTTCGAGCCTTTCTGGGAATTCGTGGCGGGGCCGCTGAACGCCGGCAGCTTCGGTCCCAACCCGCTGGATGCCACCTTTGGGCCAGAAGTGGTGTTCCAGAAGGCGCCGCCCCAGGCCAACACCTCACCGCTGAGCAACTTCCAATTCTTCGGGGAGGTGGAGATCGACGGCAAGACCGCCGAATTGCAGGTCACGCTCAGGGATCAGGACGGCCGTCCGCAATTCACCCAGAGGCTGCAACCCTTGAATAGCAATACCACCCCTATAGGGTAGATGAATTTAATGATAATCCTCTGCACGGCTATCAAGAAGAGGCCCAAGTTCTTGTAAATGCTACAATCTGGTAGTTATCAGGTTGGAGTTGGCCATGCACGAAGACATCAAGAGCGCGTTCGAAGACCTCAAGCGGAGCATCGCCATCTTTAATGAGCGCTGGCCCGGCAAGGTGATAGCCGCCCGGGTCTGGCGGCTGCCTTTGCTGGCCCAGCAGCGGGTGCCTGACCACATCGCGGCGGAGTCCTTCGAGGGCAGCGCTGCGGTGGAACTCACCCGCGATGCCTTGCTGGCCTTCCACCTGCAACCCGGCCAGGCACCGGGCACGGTCAGCCGACTGCCAGGTTATATCGCCCTGGCCGAGCCGCTGATGGAGGAGATCCTGGCCATCAATACCTGCAAGGCCGCCTTCAGCGCGGCGATCGAGCAGACACGCCTGGAGCTGGAGCTGGCGCCGGAGGCGCGGCCCCGCATCATGCGCAAGGCCCTGGGTGGCGCCTTCAATACCAAGCAGCTGATCCGCAAGGTGCACGGCTTTCCCGATCCGGTCCGGCAGCTGACCTTTACTTGGGCCGGGCATACCGCGGGAGGAGAGCGGGTCAAGGTGGCCAAGGTGCGCGAGCAACTCAAGACCCTGGCCATGGCCCGCGCCGACCGGGAGCGGATCGCTCTGGATCGCACCCCTGAATGGCAGGAACACCAGGCACTCAACCGGATGGCGGACGATGACATCCTGGTTCGCCACAAGAAGATCGCGCCGCATCCGCGGGCGATGCTCTGGTTCGGCGAGGAGAGTCGCTATGACGCCATGATCCACGCGAACCTGCCGGTGTTCGTGGTACCGGCGCAGGACGGCATGCAGGTCGTCGACCTGCGCGACTTCGATCGGACTCAGCGCGGGGCACTGCGACCCGACATCAAGCCGCGGCGCGAGGTGCTGGCCACGCGGTTGCTGTACTTGCCCACCGACAACCCGGAACGGCCCGCCGCCCAGCGCAACAACGAGGCGACGCTCAAGCGCTCGACCTACAGTCGCTGAGCCTGCTGACGTTACCGAGCGGGTGGATGTCGTAACCAGATCCTTCATGGCCGAGTGAAAAGGTAACGAAATCCTCCGCAACAGTTGCCCGCACGCCAGCCTCTAATCAATGAAAACTAGCATTTTCAAAGACTTATGAATGTTGGCACGGCGAGTGCTTTATTACTGGCACAAGAACAACAAGATGCGCCGCTAACCGCCCACAACAAGAACAAGACGGCCAAGGCTCGCGAACCGATCATTTTGGAACGCTCCAGAGCAACCAAAGTAATCTGTTCACTTCCCACCTCGTTGGTGGGGCGTACTAAAGATCGATGACGTCGACGTCCGACAACAAAAACAAGAGGACAGCAGACGTACTTGAACAGGGGAGCCTTAGGGCTCCCTTTTTTCATGCCTGCAAGAAAGTCGCTAGAGGGCAGGGGATGGCTGCCCTGACAGCACGATTTACCGTCCGGCTTTGGCGCATCCCGCGTCCTTGATCTATCGTGTGCGCAGCCCATCCACCGCGGATAACCGTCATGACCCTTGCGAAGACCTTGCCTGCCCAGTGGCTGAACGAACCGACGCACTGGTCCGATACGGATGGTCTGCTGCACATCAGTACCGATAGCGAAACCGACTTCTGGCAGAAGACCCAATACGGCTTCGAGCGTGACAGCGGGCATTTCCGCGGTTATGCGGCCGGTGCGGATTTCACCGTGCAGGTACGGATCACCGGGACCTTCACCGAGCTGTACGATCAGGCTGGCCTGATGGTACGGCAGGGTAGCGATCGCTGGTGCAAGACGGGCCTGGAGATCAACGATGGCATCGCCCATCTGGGCAGTGTCCTCACCCTGGGGCATTCCGACTGGGCCCTGGGGCCGATGCCCGATGCCGTCCGCGGCTTCTGGCTGCGCATGACGCTGCATGGCGAGGTGCTGCGCCTGCAGTATTCCCTGGATGGCCTGAGTTGGCCGCTGTTGCGGCTGTGTCGATTCGCCAGCGAAGAGGGTGCGGACCTACGAGTTGGCCCCTATTGCTGCTCGCCGCAGCGCGAGGGCTTGGAGGTCAGCTTTGCCGACCTCCAGATAGGGCCGGCGATCGTCAAGGAACTGCATGACCTGAGCTGACTGCAGGGTAGATCAGCTCATCCAGTTGCCGCCGTCGACGTTGTAGGTCTGGGCGACCACGAAGTCACTGTCGCTGGACGCCAGGAATACCGCCATGCCGACCAGATCCTCGGCGGTCCCCATCCGGCCATAGGGTACGGCTTCGCCGACCAGGCGCTTCTTCTCGCCGAGCGGTCGTTGCTCGTAGTGGGCGAAGAGGGCGTCCACACCCTCCCAATGCTCACCGTCGACCACGCCGGGGGCGATGGCATTGACGTTGATGCGGTGCTTGATGAGGTCGAGGCCGGCCGACTGGGTCAGGCTGATGACTGCGGCCTTGGTCGCGCAATAGACGGCAACCAGGGCTTCACCGCGGCGCCCGGCCTGGCTGGCCATATTGATGATCTTGCCGCCATGACCCTGGGCGATCATCTGCCGGGCGGCGGCCTGCAGGGTGAACAAGGGGCCGGCCACGTTGATGGCGAACAGCCGGTCATAGCTTCCCCGCGAGATCTCGACGATGGGTGCCAGGTCGAACAGGGCGGCATTGTTGACCAGGATGTCGAGCTTGCCGGCGGTAGCGACCACCTGGGCGATGGCAGTGTCGATGGACGCCTGGTCGGTGACGTCCATGGCCAGGGCATAGGCGCGCTCGCCCAGCTCCTCGGCGGTCTCGCGTGCTCGTTCGATATTGATGTCGGCGATGGCCACCGTCGCGCCTTCCCTGAGGTAGGCTTGGGCGAAGGCCTTGCCGATACCGCGCGCTGCGCCGGTGATCAGGGCGCTTTTTCCTTCCAGTCTGTTCATGGTCTTGGCTCCAATCGAGAGACTGACCGCGCAATGCAGTGCGGTCATGTCCTGGATAAAGGGACGTTACTTGAGATAGCCCGCGCGTTTCATTTCGCGGGTCGTCGAGGTCTGGGCCGCGTTGAGGGCCTGCTCGACGCTCATCTGGCCGGTGAGGGCGGCGGAGAACAGCTTGCCGACCGAGGTGCCGATGGCCTGGAACTCGGGAATGGTCACGTACTGGATGCCGACATAGGGCACCGGCTTGGCCGAGGGATGGGCCGGGTCGGCGTGCTGCATCATCTCCAGGGTGATCTTGGCGAAGGGCGCCGCGCTCAGGTAGGCCGGGCTGTAGGTGGACTGGCGCGTGCCCGGTGGTACGTTGGCGATGCCGTCCTGATCGGCCACCAGCTGGATGTATTCCTTGGAAGTCGCCCAGGTGATGAAGGTCTTGGCAGCCTCCTTGTGCTTGGCACTCGCCGGAATCGCCAGCGACCAGGCATACAGCCAGGACGAGCCCTTGTCGGTGACTTCATGAGGCGAAGCGGCGAAGCCGACCTGGTCGGCCACCTTGCTCTGGCTCTTGTCGGTGGTGAAGGAGCCGGCGACGCTGGCATCCACCCAGAGCGCACATTTGCCGCTGTTGAACAGAGCCAGGTTCTCGTTGAAGCCGTTGCTGGAAGCCCCGGGCGGGCCGTAATTCTTCATGTTGTCAACGTAGAAATTGGCCGCTTCCGTCCACTCGGGACTGGTCAGTTCGGGCTGCCATTGTTCGTCGAACCAGCGCGCGCCGAAGGCGTTGCCCATCAGGCTGAGCAGCGCGACGTTTTCCCCCCAGCCGGCCTTGCCTCTCAGGCAGAGTCCGTACTGGTCCTTGTCCGGCTGGTTGAGCTTGCTGGCAAAGTCGGCGAGTTGCGTCCAGGTTGGCTGGTCGGGCATCTGCAGGCCGGCGGCCTTGAACAGGTCCTTGCGGTAGTAGGTGACGGTGCTTTCGCCGTAGAACGGCAGGGCATAGAGATGTTTGTTGACCGACAGCCCCTGGCGGACTGCCGGAAAGATGTCTTCGACGTCATAGCTGGCAGGCAGGTTGTCGAGCGGCTCCAGCCAGTTCTTGGCGCCCCACAGCGGGGTTTCGTAGGTGCCGATGGTCAGTACGTCGAATTGGCCACCACCGGTGGTGATGTCGGTGGTCAGCCGCTGCCGCAGCACGTTTTCTTCGAGCACCACCCAGTTGAGCTTGATATCGGGGTGCTGTTTCTCGAAGACCTGGGACAGACGCTGCATGCGCACCATGTCGCTGTTGTTGACGGTGGCAACGGTGACCGATTCGACGGCCTGGGCAACACCGGTCAGTCCGAGACCGGCCAACAGCAGCAACGCGATAGGGCGCTTCATCTTCTTCTCTCCGTGACTGCCACGGCGGGCAGCTTGTTGTTGTTATGAATGGCTGGCCGCCGATATAAATCTGATCTCGACAGGCCCGCTGGAGAGGATTACAACAGCAGGGCCAAGCCGCTGGCTAACCTGGCATTGACCAGTTGCCGATACATTTTTGACCTTGATCGCCGAGCGCAACCAGGTCAAAAAAGCATCGATAGCCAGGCCGACCGGTGTGGGCCTACAAGAACAAGCAGAGGTACATCATGAAGGCGACCGCCTTCCTCGAGGCGCGACCGGCAGAGCTGGAAGTGATCCTTGCCGCGCCCGACCAGAGTTTTCGCTGGTACGAGCACGACTATCCCTATGCCTTGGCGCGTTGGAATCACCATCCCGAGTACGAGATCCATCTGATCCGCCAGGGCAGTGGACGACTGCTGGCCGGCGACTATGTCGGGCCCTTTGCGGCAGGTCACGTGGCCATGATCGGGCCGGATCTGCCACATGACTGGATCGGTGATCTGCCACCCGGCGAGGTGCTTGCCGGGCGCGATGTGGTCATCCAGTTCAATGGTGACTTGCTGCGCTCGCTGAGCGCTGTGGCACCGGAGCTGGGCGATTATCTGCCGTTGCTGGAACAGGCCCGACGCGGTCTGGAGTTCAAAGGCGATACGGCCCTGCAGGCGGCTGCATTGATCGAGGCGATGGGCCAGGCCCGGGGTGCCGAGCGTCTGCTCAAGCTGTTCGCCTTGCTAGGCTTGCTGTCCCGGGCGCCGGGACGCGAAAGGATCGTCCTGGCCAGTGCCTGTTATGCGCCGGCGCTGGATGCCCGCAGTTCAGCAAGGGTGCATCAGGCCTTCGACTATCTGCTGAGCGAGCTCACCGAAGATATCCGGCTGCCGGTGATCGCCAGACGCGTCGGCATGAGCGAGGCCGGCTTTTCCCGCTTCTTCAAGAAGGTCACCGGCCACGGCTTCATCGAATTGGCGCGCAAGCTGCGCCTCCAGCGGGCCTGTCGTCTGCTGCGGCAGGCGGAGCTGTCCATAGCGACCATCTGCTTCGAGGTGGGCTATTCCAATCTGTCCAATTTCAACCGGCATTTTCGCAACGAGACCGGACAGACGCCCAGCCAGTATCGCCAGGAACAGATCGGGACGCGGCGTCAGCAGCCGCCTGGGTGAGGGCGGTTATGCCCTGGGAGGATCCTATAAAGGTAGGCGTAGCTGACGCTGGAGCGCCAGCTACGCCAAACGGGGCTTTATTCCGCGCTGGACGGCTTGGCCCAGAGATTGATGTCGCCTTCGACCGCATGGGTATCGATCTCGGCCAGTTCCTCGGCGGTAAAGGTCAGGTTGTCCAGGGCTGCCACGTTTTCCACGATCTGCTCGGGTCGACTGGCGCCGATCAGGGCGCTGGTGATGCGCGGATCGCGCAGGGTCCAGGCCAGGGCCAGCTGCGCCAGGCTCTGGCCGCGGCGCTTGGCGATGGCATCCAGAGCGCGTACTCGGGCCAGGTTCTCGTCGGACAGATGGCCTTGCTGCAGCGACTGGCCACCGGGCTGATTGACCCGGGCCTCGGCCGGAACGCCATTGAGGTACTTGTCGGTCAGCAACCCCTGGGCCAGCGGCGTAAAGGCGATCACGCCACTGCCGATGTCCTCGGTCGCATCCAGCAGATCCTTTTCGATCCAGCGATTGAGCAGGTTGTAGGCCGGCTGGTGGATCAGCAGCGGGATCTTCCAGTCGGCCAGCAACTTGGCCATTTCCCGGGTCTTGGTGCCCGAATAGGAGCTGATGCCGATATAGAGCGCCTTGCCTTGCTGGACCGCCGTAGCCAGGGCACTGGCGGTTTCTTCCAGCGGTGTGTGTTCGTCGAAACGATGCGAATAGAAGATGTCGACGTAATCCAGACCAAGACGCTTGAGGCTCTGATCCAGGCTGGCCAGGACGTATTTGCGCGAGCCGCCACCTTGGCCATAGGGTCCGGGCCACATGTCCCAGCCGGCCTTGCTGGAGATGATGAGTTCGTCGCGGTAGGCCGCGAAGTCTTCGCGCAGCAGCCGACCGAAATTGATCTCGGCGCTGCCATAGGGCGGCCCGTAGTTGTTGGCCAGGTCGAAGTGATTGATGCCCAGATCGAAGGCAGTGCGCAGCAAGGCGCGTTGACGATCCAGCGGCGTGGTGTCGCCGAAGTTGTGCCACAGGCCCAGCGAAAGCGCCGGCAGCACGAGACCGCTGCGACCCACGCGGCGGTAAGGAATACGGTCATAGCGATCGGAAGCGGCTTGATAAGCCATGCAAAACTCCTTGGGATGGAATACGTGTTGGAAACCCAGGACATTCGCGCGCGGTGACACAGGCAGAGGCGCGACAACCGGAAAGAACTCCGGGAACGGACGCCATCCGATTAAAGCTGTCGACGGCGTCTTGTACAAACGGGCGCTGCGGAATTTGCGGTGCAGGTGTACGGTAAGCGGCGATCTGAATCCTTGGAGTCGTAGTGCCAGGCAACGTGGCGAGGTCGTGGCGAATTGGAGGAAGCCGCCAGCGTGAAAAGGCAGACACCTGGTGCAGCACTCCATAACCATAACTTCGCATAATGTATATTATGTTAAATTGGATATGGACGGGAGCTGGTCATTGCCCTTTGCCATCCAATTAGCCCACTGCCTTTCTCCCTTACTGCCAGACCAGGCTCGGCTTCGACTTCCCTACCCTGGCATCGTCGACCAGCTTGTTTTCAATTGCAGCAATTGCTGCTTGTGACGAATCTTCGCTGTGCGAACAAAACCGTCTTTGGCTTGCACCGCTGGACCTGTACACGGCTGCAGAACAATTTCTCGCCGGCATCCAGTGTCACCCGCACGCATCGCTGCTCAGCGTTTCTGCTAAAGGTCGTTCAGCGACGATCCTGAAGACGCGCCTGTTACCGACCGCGCCTTCAGGATCTTTTAGCTCACCGCTGAACGTTCTGGCTGATTGCCGCCAGTCATCCAGCCAAGGCCTGCTCCAGGCGCTGCAAGCGTTTCTGGTAGATCCGACGTGCCGCTAATGCATCTTCCAACGTTACGGCGACGAACCGCGCCTTCTGATTCGGCTGCAGCTGGCCGATCAGATCCAGGTCGCTGCTGATGACCGTGCCGATCATGGCGTAGCCACCACCCGACACGGCGTCTCGGTGCAGGACGATGGGTTCGAGGCCCGCCGGCACCTGGATCGAACCGATGGGATAACAGCTGTCGACGATATTGGACGGATCCGAGCCGGCGCCAAAGGGTTGTTCGCGCGGCGTGAATGCCAGCGGTCGGCCGCCCTTGAAGCGATAACCGATACGGTCGGCTTCGGAGCCTACTGTCCAGGTATCGGCGAAAAAGGCCTCAGCCGCGTCTGCGGTCAGGCGGTGATGATAGAGCCCGGGTACGACACGCAAGGTCACTTCGCCACCGCAGGCCGGTACCAGATCTTTCGGTAACCGAGTTCCAGGCTTGGCAGCTGCCGCTGGCGTTCCGATCGGCAATTCGTCTCCCGCGGCAAGACGTCGACCCTGGAAGCCACCGAGGCCACCCAGCGTATAGGTCGAACGACTGCCCAGCACCTCGGGCACATCGAAACCTCCGGCCACCGCCAGATAGCCACGGGCACCGGCCTTGAGGTAATCGAACTTGAGCACCTGGCCGGCGCGCACGTGGAAGGCCTGGTCCAGCGGCATCTCGGCGCCGTCCAGGCGTGGCGTCATGCGCGCGCCGCTCAGGGCGACCAGGGCGTCTTCGGCGAACTGCAGCTCCGGCCCGAGCAAGGTGCATTCCAGCGCGGCGGCTCCGGGTGCATTGCCCACCAGCAGATTGGCCGCGCGCAAGGCATAGCTGTCCATGGCGCCGGACGGCGGAATGCCCAGGTGATAGTAGCCTTCGCGACCGAGGTCCTGGATCGCGGTGGCCAGGCCGGGTTTGAGTACCTTGATCATGCCGGCTCCTCCATCAGGGCGCGCGGATAGCCACGGGGATCGTCGAGAAAGGCGTCCAGGGAAAAGTCCATGGGGCGTATGTTCAGGGTGAAGCTACCCTCCTCTACCTCGGCCAGCATCCGGTCGTACTCGGCGCGGTCGATGGCGCGGAAGCGGACGATGTCGCCGGGCCGGAAAAACACCATGTGCTCTTGCAGATAGTCGAGGCGCTGCGCCGGATCGTAGATGGGCGCTGGCGTCACCCCGAACATCTGGTAGCCACCGGCACCCCGGACCGAGTAGATGCAGCCGAAGCAGCCGCCGTGACCCAGGGTCTGTTTGGGCGTGTCGGTGCGGGGCCGCAGGTACTTCGGCACCTGCAGCTGCCGCTCCGGCTCCACCATCTGGAACATGAACGGCAGTCCGGCCACGAAGCCCACCATGGACACGAACCAGGGCGCGCCGCTGTGGGCGGCGATAAAGGCTTCGACGTCGGCCAGGCCGTTGATGCGCGCAGCGTATTCCAGATCGGTGGCGGACGGATCCTGGTGGCGATCGCGAAAGCGCATCAGCGTCTCGTGGGTCCAGGGATCGTTGTAGAACACCGGGATTTCGATCATCCGTGTGGCCAGTTGACGCTCGGCCACCGCCTGGTCTTCCACGCCCTGGACGGCTGCCAGGAGCCGGTCGGGCGGCAGCACGTCGGGATCGAAACGGATCTGGAAGGAGGCATTGGCCAGGCAGATGTCGTGGATGCCGGGCAACTGCAGAGCCTGCACCGCGCGAGTCATGGCCAGGCCACGGAAAAAGGCCTCCAGGGACATGCTCTCGGACAGTTCGACGAACAGGTGTTCGTCGCCGCCAAAGCTGTAGCGGATCGCGGTCGTCATGCGGGAATCTCCTCGGCCAGCCAGTGTTCCAAGGTACCGGTGTCGAAGCGGGCTTCGATCACCCAGGGTTCGTCCAGCAGCCGTCGATGCAGGGATGCGGTGGTGGCCATGCCGGTAAGGCGCAACTCGTCCAGCGCCTGACGCGCACGGGCCAGCGCCTCGGTGCGATCGGCGCCATGGGCGATGAGCTTGGCCAGCAGCGAGTCGTAGTAAGGCGGCACCCGATAGCCGGCATAGAGATGGCTGTCGACGCGGATGCCCGCGCCACGCGGCCAGGCGAGCTGCTCGACCGTTCCGGGACTGGGGAAGAAATTGCGCGCCGGGTCCTCGGCGTTGAGCCTCAGCTCGATGGCCGCGCCCAGCAGATGGATGTCTTCCTGGCGCAGCCGCAGGGGTTCGCCACCGGCGATGCACAGCATGGCCTGGACCAGGTCGATGCCGGTGACCATCTCGCTGACCGGATGCTCGACCTGGATGCGGGTATTCATCTCGATGAAGAAGAACTCGCCCCGGGCTTCGTCGAACAGGTATTCCAGGGTGCCCGCGCCGCGATAGCCGAGACTTTCGGCCAGACGGACCGCGCTGGCGCAGAGGGTCTCGCGCTGAGCAGTGCTCAGCACCGGTGATGGTGCTTCTTCCAAGAGCTTCTGACGGCGACGCTGCAACGAACATTCGCGTTCGAACAGATGCACCACGCGCTGGCCATCACCCAGGATCTGTACCTCTATATGGCGAGCGTGCTCGATGAAGCGCTCCAGATAGAGGGCACCGTTGCCAAAGGCGGCCTGGGCTTCACGTTGAGCGAGGGGAAATTCCCGCGCCAGTTCGGTGGCATCGCGGGCCAGGCGGATGCCCCGGCCTCCTCCTCCCGCCGACGCCTTGATCAGCAGCGGATAGCCCACCGTCTTGGCTGCCGCTATGGCCGCTTCTATATCGGCCGGTTCGCCGGCGGAGCCAGGCACCACCGGGACGCCAGCCGCCAGGGCGGTACGCCGCGCCTCGGCCTTGTCGCCCATGCGGCGAATGATGTCACCCGAGGGGCCGACGAAGATGGCACCGGCCTCCTCCACCGCATCGGCGAAGGCCGCGCTCTCGGCCAGGAAGCCATAGCCGGGATGGACCGCATCGGCGCCGCTGTCGTGCAGCGCCTTGAGCAGCGCGTCGATGTTGAGGTAGCTGCGATCCGCCCGCGCCGGGCCGATCACCACCACGGCATCGGCCTGGCGCGCCGCCAGGGAATCCTGGTCCGCCTCGCTGCAGGCTAGCACCGTCTCGATGTTCAAGGCCTTGGCGGCGCGCAGAATACGGACAGCGATCTCGCCACGATTGGCGACCAGCAGACGGCGGATGCCGCCCCCTGTCGTGCTCACGAGTCGGCTCCGCTCAGGGTGGCCAGCAACTGACCCGGCTCGACCGGATCGCCGTCTTCGACCACGAAGGCCGTCAGGGTTCCGGCGACCTCGGCGTGGACCTCCGAGAATTGCTTCATCACCTCGACCAGGCCGATCACGGTACCGGCGGTGACGGTTTCCCCGACATCCACATAGGGCGCCGCATCAGGCGTGGGTTTGCGATAGAACGTCCCGGGCAGGGGCGAGAGCACCGAATGTTCGGCCATGACGATTCCTCTTCTAGGCGATGTTGTCGGAAAGGCAGGCGTAGCTAATAGATGAAGGATCCGGCGTCTCGGGCGCCAGTATCGAACGCGGAACTAGTCGGCGCGGGGTGCGCGCACGGCGATACCGGCGGCGTCCAGGCGCTGGCGAATGGCCTGCGCCAGGCCCAGCGCACCGGGGGTATCGCTGTGCAGGCAGATGGATTCGAAGGTCACCTCGACCTCGCCCCCCTCCACCGTGGCGACCCGCCCCTGTTGGCAGGCTCTCAGCACTCGCTCGGCCACCGCCTGGGGATCCAGGGCGCCCACGCGCCGGACCAGTACGATGGAGCCGCTGGCGTCGTAGTCCCGGTCGGCATAGAACTCGCGTACCAGGGGCTGTCCCAGCTCGCGACCGATACGCCAGGTGGCCGAATCGGGCAGGCAATAGAGCAGCAGCTCGGGTTCGAGCCGCTGCAGGGTCTCCACCAGCAGGCGGGCCGCCGCCTCGTCCCGTGACAGGTGCATGAACAGCGCGCCATGGGGTTTGAGGTGTTGCAGGCACAAGCCATGCAAGCGGGCGAATTCACGCAGGGCGCCGAGCTGGTAGACGATATCGGCCACCAGTTCTTCGGCGGTCATCTGCAGCGGGCGGCGACCGAAGCCCACCAGATCGCGATAGCCCGGATGGGCGCCGATGGCGACATTGCGCGCCTTGGCCTGCAACACGGTGCGCTGCATGAGGCTGGGATCGCCGGCATGGAAGCCGGTGGCGATATTGGCCGAGCTGACCAAGTCGAGCAGCTGGTCGTCCACGCCGTCGCCCAGGGTCCAGGCGCCCAGCCCCTCGCCCATGTCGGAATTGAAGTCCACCTCGATCATTGCGGTATTCCCTGGCAGCGGTGCGTTGTCCTCGACCTTAGGACTGACCTGCCCCCTTGGGAAGATTTATTATCTAAAGCCTAGCGTTCGGAAAAATCGATACCTCAGGACGATCCCCATGGCCCTAACCCTGCGTCAACTGCGCTACTTTGCCGCGACCGCCGAACTGGGTCAGATCTCCCAGGCCGCCATCCACCTGAACATCTCCCAGTCGGCGGTGACCAGCGCCATCCAGGAACTGGAGGGCCTGCTGGGTGCCAGCCTGTTCGTCCGTTCGGCTCAGGGGATGGCCTTGACCGACGCCGGTCGGCATTTCCTCAACCATGCCTACGGCATCCTGCGCGGGGTCGACGACGCCCTGAGCAGCGCCCTGCCCGACCACCGCGCCAGCGGCGAGCTGCGCATTGCCGCCAGCTACACGGTGATCGGCTACTTCCTCCCCCACCACCTGCAACGCCTGGCACAGCTCTATCCCGAGGTGACGGTGGCGGTGCACGAGCAGGAGCGCCAGGCCATCGAGGAAGCGCTGCTGGACAAGCGTATCGACATGGCGGTGGTGCTGACCGCCAACCTGACCCACGAGGACATCGTCTCCGAGACGCTCTTCAATTCCGAACGCCGACTCTGGCTGCCCAGTGGCCATCCCCTGCGCGATCGACCCAACGTCAGCTTGGCCGACGTCGCCCGCGAGCCCTACGTACTGCTCACCGTCGACGAGGCCGAACAGAGCGCCATGCGCTATTGGCGCCAGTCAGGCCTTGAACCCCAGGTGCGCTTGCGCACCAGCTCGGTGGAGGCCGTACGCAGCATGGTGGCCAACGGCAGCGGCGTGGCCATCCTCTCCGACCTGGTCTATCGGCCCTGGTCGCTGGAGGGCAAGCGACTGGAGACCCGTACCCTGATGGAGCCCATCACGCCGATGAGCGTGGGGCTGGCCTGGCACAGGGAGCATCCGCTGACGCCGGCCATGCAGGCCTTTCGCAGCTACTTCCACAGCGCCTTTCTGGCGCCCCAGCAGCTGGGGGCGCGACGTTAGTTGAAGATTAAAATCCTCATGATCGAAAGGATTTCGTATTTGCAGTGTTATCAGCAACTGAAATCCTCACGATCTTGAGGATTGCGCTGCCTTTCCCTTTGGCGTTAGCCTGATCCCCACGCTCGTGAGGATAAATCATGCAGGTGACACTCAAGAATGCCGCCGACCTGGGCGCCCTCGTCCGCCAGGCGCGCAAGGCTCAGTCGCTGCGCCAGGACGATGCCGCTGGCAGTCTCGGCGTCAGTGAAAACTTTCTCGGCAAGGTCGAGCGCGGTGGCGAAACCGTCCAATGGGGCAAGCTGTTCCAGGTGTTGGAAGGCCTGGGCGTGCGCCTGATCGTGGATCTGCCCCCCGAGGTGGAAGCCCAGCTGGATACCCGGACACCATGAGGCGTGAACTCCTGGCCTGGATCGACGACCAGCTGGTGGGTCGGCTGGCTGACGAGAACGGTATCTGGTCGTTCCAGTACGAGCCGGGTTGGCAGGCTTTCGGACTCTGTCCGCAATTGCCCTTGCAGCGAGCGCCGCTGATCGATGGCAGTTCGCAGCGACCGGTGCAGTGGTACTTCGACAACCTGCTGCCCGAGGAGGGCCAGCGGCAACTGCTCGCCCAGGATGCGCGCCTGGATGCCGCTGATGCCTTCGCCCTGTTGAGCTGGTACGGCGCCGAATCCGCCGGCTCCCTAACCCTGCTCGCCGAAGGTCAGCACCTGCCGCCGGGAGATCGCCGCCCCCTGAGCGATGCCGATCTCTCCCGGCGGATCCAGGCCATGCCGCAGTTGCCGCTGACCCACGAGGCGCACAAGCGCATGTCGCTGGCCGGCGCCCAGCACAAGCTGGCGGTGATCCTCGATGAGCAGAGGCTGCAGGAACCCGTGGGCGCCCTGCCCTCTACCCATATCCTCAAGCCGGACCATCCCCACGAGGCCTTCGCCCATTCGGTGATCAACGAGTGGTTCACCATGCGCCTGGCGGGTCTGGCCGGGCTGATGGTTCCCGCCGTCGAGCGCCGCTACGTGCCCGAGCCGGTCTATCTGATCGAGCGCTTCGACCGCGTCCGTACCCCGGGCGGCTGGCAACGGCGCCACGGCATCGACGCCTGCCAGGTGCTGGGTCTGGATCGTCATTTTAAGTACCAGGCGGGTAGCGTGGAGCGCCTGGCCGAATTGGCCCGGTTGTGCGAGGCGCCCGCCGTGACCCGGACGCGGCTGTTCACCTGGCTGGCCTTCAACGTGCTGGTGGGCAATACCGATGCTCATCTGAAGAATCTGGGCTTTCTGGTCTCACCGCGGGGGCTGGCCCTCGCACCCTGCTATGACCTGCTCTGCACGGCGGTATACGAGAGCCGCGCTTTCGACCAGCAGCGCTGGCCGGACGCAACCACCCTCGCCTGGCCGATCCTCGGTGAAAACCGGCTGGCGGCCATCGACCGCGAGCGATTGCTGGATGCAGCCGAGGTGCTGGGTATCAAGCGCTCACCGGCCGCCGCCCAGCTGCAACGCCTACGGCAACGCCTGCCCTCCCAGGCTCAGCAGCTGCTGGAACAGACCGAGCGGGAAAATCAGGCCCTGGCCGGCGCGTGGCCGGAGTTGCGGGCGGTCTTCGCCGGCGAGTTGCGCTGCCTGCGGGCGATCAGGGCGCTGATCGCCGAACAGGTCGAGCGGCTGGCCTGACGGCTACGCTCAAAGTGGCAACACCGCCAGCAGCCGCTCGCGTCTGAGCTGTTGCAGGCGGGCGATCAGCTCGCCCGTGGGCGTGCCGCTCGTGAACTGTTGCAGGCGCTGACCGGCGACCGATCCCAGCCACTCCAGCTCGTTAAAGCCTTCCGGCTCGACCGCCAGCAGCAGGCAGTCACCGCCTAGCAGGGACAACAGCCGTACGATCCCGCTCTGCGGACCCTGAGTGAGCCACTCCTCGTGCAGCCCGCCGACGTCCTCCAGCTGCAACACCGGGAGATCGCTGCAGCCGGGCAAGCCGCTGCGCAATTCCCCCGTTACCATGGGGTCGAGACCGCCATGCAGGATGACCAGCGCCACGGCCGGTCGGAGGTCATCTACCGCTATCCAGGGTTGGCTCGTCATGCGGGACCTCCTCGTGACCAGTCGTGGCCTGGGCTCAGGCGAAGGCGTTGTGGTAGGCGTTGAGCGCCGGTGCGCCCCCGAGGTGAACATAGAGCACCCGGCTGCCCTTGGCGATCTCGCCACTGCGCGCCATGGCGATCAGCCCGGCCATGGATTTGCCCTCGTAGACCGGGTCGGTGAGCATCCCCTCCATCTGCGCGGTGTAGCGGATGGCCTCGACGGTGGGGCCATCCGGCAGGCCGTAGTCCGGTCCGCAGAACCGTGGCTCGATGATGACGTCCTCGTCGCGGATCTCCTGCTTCAGGCCGATCATCTCGGCGGTGTTGCGCGCGATCTTGGTCACCGCGGCGCGGGTCATCTCGGCGTCCGCCGCCGTGTCGATGCCGATCAGGCGGCGTTCCCGCTCCTGGGCGCGAAAGCCCACCACCATGCCGCCCTGGGTAGAACCGGTACAGGTGGCCGTGACCACGGTATCGAAGAAGAGGCCCTGGTCGCGCTCTTGCGCCGCCAGTTCATCGGCAAAATGGGCATAGCCGAGGCCACCCAGGGGATGATCCGAGGCGCCGGCGGGAATGGCGTAGGGCTTGCCGCCCTCACGCCGCACCTCATCCAGGGCACGCTCCCAGGTGGCCTTCACCGCGGTGGAATAGCCCTCACCTTCCAACAGCGTCTGGGCACCCATCAGCCGCGACAGCAGGATGTTGCCGACCTTGTCGTAGACCGGGTCTTCCCACTTGGTCCACTCCTCCTGGACCAGCCGGCACTTCATGCCCAGCACCGCGGCGACGGCGGCCACCTGGCGCGTGTGGTTGGACTGGATGTTGCCGATGGACACTAGGGTATCGCAGCCCTGCGCCAGCGCATCGGCGGCCAGCCATTCCAGCTTGCGCACCTTGTTGCCGCCATAGGCGAGACCGGAGGAAACGTCGTCACGCTTGGCCCAGAGTTCGATACCGAGGTCCTTCGACATGCGCTCCAGCTTGTGCAAGGGCGACGGGAAATAACCGAGCTTGACGCGGGAAAAACGCTTTTCGAGGTCCAGGGACATAGCAGCGACTCCAGTGATGAGAGAACGCCTTCCATGCTAGGCAAAGCCCTGGAAAAGGTGCTTTCGAATGACCGGCACAAAACCTGCTTTCCTTCTGGATCGGGTGTTTGAACGACAAGACCCTTCAGCCAGAATCCTCTTCCAAAGGAGAATCTTTCGATGAGCGAAAGCGCGGAACTCACTCCGGTCGAACGCAAGATCCTGAGAGCCCTGCAACAGGACGGCCGTCTGAGCAATGCCGAGCTGGCCCGCCAGGTGTCCCTGAGTCCCAGCGCCTGCTGGAATCACACGCGCAAGCTGTTCGACAGCGGCGTCATCACCGGCGTCAGGGCCCATGTGGACCCCAAGGCCGTGCAGCGGGAGACCGCGGTATTGGTAGGGGTGGTGCTGGACCGATCGACCCCGGAATCCTTCCAGGCCTTCGAAGCGGCCGCCCGCGCCCTGCCCCCGGTGTTGGAGTGCTACCTGGTGGCCGGCGACGTCGACTACTTCATCAAGCTCAGGGTCAAGGACATCGCCGCCTTCAATCGTCTGCACAGCGAACGCCTGATCGCCTTGCCCGGCGTGCGCCAGGTGCGCACCTTCTTCGTGCTGAACGAGGTCAAGAGCGAGGGGTTGTTGCCTATCTGATTCGGCGGGTGGCGCTTAGGCAGGGACGGGTGCCGAGCGGCGCCCGTTCAGGATAGCTGTCGGTTTCCGAAGTTGTGACGAAATTTTGGGAATACCTAAACCGGAATCAGCCAATGACAGAAATCGACCCAAAGCAGATATTTGGAGCGGGCAGCCAAAGGGCCCATCGGGGGTGACCGGCAAGTTTATGGCTGAAGCGCCTGCCAAGAACGGCATCAGATTGCCTGGCAATCAGGCGTTACCTCCCTGGCAGCTCGCCTTACCGGCAATGATCCTCACCTAGGGTGCTCATGCCTCAGATGGCAACTTAATCTGACGGTATTCCAGTGGAAGCATGAGTTGATTCTTAAGGTATCTGAGATACCGCTCATCTTCGGTGCTTAACTCCGTCCGGCCAACAGCAACGAGCCTGATTTGGTTCATATCCGGCTGATCCCAGTAATACGCATATTCAAGCAACTGACCGATTGCTTGTCGCAGTACCCTGCGAGTGGAGTAATCCGATTTCACCTCATACAGTATTTTCTGGGTGGGCGTTGTAACCGTGACGTCTACGAAATTTTCTTCGAAAGATATTGAGCCCTCAGGAAACTCTTCAAGCAGCCGCTCATGGAGAGCGGTAACCAGCATCCAATGCTCAGGAGAACATTCTCGACCTGCGCCACCAGATGTAAAATAGCTGTCTTGAACAGGCGGAGTAATTTGTCCTTTTCGTACTGATCTACGAGCGGTAACTGTGCTAGGTAGCTCCGAGGTGTCGGTAATTTTTACGAGCTGATAACGGTTGTTGCGGCTCACTGCGCTACCAGGATTAGCAAATACGTCGTGCGAATACCACTCAAGATCGTCCGGACGGAAGCGAACATTCAATACTTGAGATGCCCAGTCGTCGTTCCCTAGACCGCTCCTATCACCACCGATATTCTCAATTTCTTTAAGCATCCGATCATACCAACCGCGCTTTTTATAGTGCTCCAGAGCTGCGGCCGCTTGAGCACTATCTAGGAATTCGAGATGCCGAATACGAGCGACATAACGCCGGCCAGCCGCTGAGTGCGTGTACAGCACGACATCTGCCACACGATTACCTCGATTTATCCGGTTCTCCCCACCCTTATTCACGCCTTGGATAAATCCGTATTGCCAACCACTAATCTGCCATTCAAAGCGAAACAGCCACTCCTCGTGGCCATACCCATGCATGGAGTGGAAAGAATCTTTTGATTCTGCAGCCGTTCGCGTTGGATATTGCCAGTTCGATGCGTTGTCACAGATGCGTGCGATGTAAGTCATTTGCGGCCTAGCTCAGATAGGCGATGTGCCATCGCGAAGAATCGCAAAATCGAAGATGGTTCGTAAAGCATCACAGTATGGCTCTGGGGGTCAGCATCCTGGATATCTGTATGCGCGAGCAACTGGCGTCGGGTGAACTGGTGAGGGTGCTACAGCCTTGGTGCCCGTCTTTCCCCGGCTTTTATCTCTACGCACCTACACGTGCGCAAATGCCAGCCAAGGTGCGGGCGCTGATCCATTTTTTTTAGAGAAGCGATCCCTGCTGGGCTGACATTGTGGCCGCAGAAACGAAGGCGCGAGTGACTGCTTCTGGCCGGATAGCGACGGCCTCGCAGCCGTCGCCAGGTCATGCGGCTATACCTCTGTCTGTTCGGCCATCTCCAGCGCGTCGTCTACCTCGATGCCAAGGTACCTGACAGTGCTTTCCAGCTTCGTATGGCCCAGTAGGAGCTGTACGGCCCTGAGGTTCTTTGTCCTGCGGTAGATCAGCGACGCCTTGGTTCGCCGCAGGGTATGGGTTCCGTACAAGGCTGGATCCAAACCAATCGCTGTCACCCAGGCTTTGACGATCCGTGCGTACTGCCGGGTGGAAATATGCTCGGAGTGGGCAAGTCTACTTGGGAACAGGAAGTTCTCGCTTCGAAGCTTGGCATGGCGTATCCAAGCCTCCACCGCTGAGCGTGTCTGCTCTGTGATCTCAAACTGCACCGGACGATGAGTTTTTAGCTGCATCACGATAGCTCTCGGTGAGACGTGCTCCCCGTGGGCTATGTCCCGCACGCGCAGCCTGGTGAGGTCGCAGGCGCGCAGCTTGCTATCGATTGCCAGGTCAAAAAGAGCCAAGTCCCTGGTTTTATCCGCAAGCTGGAGTCTGACGCGGATGGCCCAGATATCCCTAATCCAGAGCGGGGCTTTCTGACCAACGAGCTTTCCCTTGTTCCAAGGCTCGTGGCTAACGACTGCTATCGCTTTCATGGCTTGTTCTCCTCAGTGAGGGAGTACAAGCATGGGCCAGACCATGGGACGGAGCTATCCGACCCATCATCCGGCCGCCGAGGCGGAAACGGCCAGCAGCGGTCGTTCAAGCCCGCGTGGTAAGCGCGTGCTATGTGGCGGGTGCTTCCTTTCATTCTGCCAAACTCGATACCTGAAAACGGCTCCACAACATTCGAAACTATAGACAGATCCTCAGAGGACATCTTGGGCCTGTAAACTCCGTTAATGGCGGATGCAGGGAGTGCAGATAAATATGGCAAAGCAAGGTTCTGTAGGTCCCTCTAGGAGCGGTGATCAGTTCCACTATCAATGGGCTGCCCGGCAGTGCCTCGGGCTTCTTACCGGCGAAAATGGCCTAGTGGCGGTGTCGATCGAAGGAGCATCACTGGACGAGGGGGATGCATCTACAAGCGTCGGCGACGAGGTCATTGACGTCGGCCTGTACTACGGGAGCGAGGCCGTTATAGCGGCAACGTCTATCCGCTATGTGCAGCTCAAACACTCGTCCAGGCAAGCGCACACATCCTGGACGGCAAGCGGTCTCAAAGGAACCATCGAAGGTTTCGCTGGGCGTTTCAAGGAGTTGGAGGTATCGCTTGCCTTAGACGTCCTGGCTAATAAGGTTCGGTTCGTTTTTCTGACGAACAGGCCTATGGACGCAGCTGTTCTTGAAGCGTTGGCCGATCTCGCTGCGGGGTCGACAGCGCCGCGGCATCGCGAAATTGACGAGTTGCTGAGACGCTATGCGGCGTCAGCTAGCAGCAACATACAGAGCTTCTTCGCCGCCTTTTCGGTTGAAGCTAGTGAGCCGGATCTATGGGAACAGCGCAACCTCCTGAGTAAGGACCTAAGCGCATACTTGTCCGAACCGGACACCGAGGCTGCACTCCACCTGAAGGAACTGGTCACCCGCCGGGCAACCGATGAGGGAGCGAAGGACCGCTCCGTTCGCCTCTACGACGTACTCCGCGCACTGCGGGTGACCGAAATCGACCTGCTGCCGGCGCCCTCTTTGATCTCAGAACCGAAGCAGGTGCTTCCACGGGAGCAGCAGGTAGGCATCCTAACGACGCTGCTCACCGCACAACGCCCGGTGGTCATCCATGCAGACGGTGGGGTAGGCAAGTCGACTCTTTCTGCTCACCTGGCCCGTGCCATGCCGGCTGGATCAGTGGCGGTTCTGTACGACTGCTTCGGTGATGGTACCTATCGCCAAGCGTTGAAGTATCGCCATCGGTACCGCGATGCCCTCGTTCAGATCGCGAACGAGCTCTCAGGGCAGCAGCTTTGCCTGCCGTTGATTCCGTCCAGCGGCACTGACTCGAAGCAGTTCATGCGAGCCTTTGTATCTCGTCTCAAGCAGGCCATTGATCTTCTTAGAGCCAGCACGCCTCAGGCGAGCCTTTGCGTCATCGTCGACGCGGCCGACAACGCGTACATGGCTGCACATGAGATCAATGAGCGTGCCTTTGTCCATGATTTTATCAACACGGACATGCCCGACGGGGTGCGGTTGGCATTCACATGCCGATCACACCGACGGGGCCACCTGGGAGCTCCGCTGGACGCCATAGTGATCAAGCTAGAGCCATTCTCCAAGACTGAGACTGCCACGCACCTACGGCTGAACTATCCTGAGGCAACGGACGCGGAGGCTGCGGAATTCGCTTTTCTAAGTAGCGATAACCCGCGCGTTCAAGCGCTGGCGATGGAGGGAACCCCTTCCATCGGCAACATGCTGAGGGCTCTGGGGCCAACGCCGACGACGGTTCAACTCGCGATCGGAGGCCTTCTGACCAAAGCCATCGATAGGCTGAAAGCCGAATGGGGACCGACAGAAGCGAAGCAGATAGACCTCATCTGCAAGGGCCTCGCGGTGCTCCGGCCCTTGGTACCCATTTCCATCTTGGCGCAGATCGCTGGCGTTCCTGAGAGCGCCGTCCGTACGTTTGCTACTGAGTTTGGGCGACCACTGTTCGTCAAGGACTCAGGTCTGCACTTCATGGACGAACCGGCAGAGACCTGGTTCAACGAGACATTCAAGCCCGATGCGGCTTCGCTTGATGCGTTTCTTGCAAAACTGAAGCCGCTTGCGTCGACCAGTTCATATGTGGCGGCGGCGCTGCCGCAGTTGCTACTGTCTGCCGGCCGGATGGATGAGCTGATTGCGCTGGCGCTCTCGAATGAGAGCTTGCCTGAGCTCAACCCTCTAGAGCGACGAGACGTCGAGCTGCAACGGCTGATGTTCGCGCTAAGAGCGTGCTTGCAGCAGGGGCGGCATGTTGCCGCCGCTAAGCTCGCGCTGAAGGTCGGTGGCGAGGTAGCTGGCGAGGCTCGACAGAACATGCTCATCCAGCAGAACACTGACATTGCCAGCGTTCTGCTTGCGCCAGATCGCATCGAAGAAATGGTCTCCAGGCGCACGTTCAGCGGCGGATTCCTTGGCTCGTATCACGCGTACGAGGCGGTTCTGCTTGCCGGAAACGATGACCTCATCCCTGAGGCGAGAAGCAGGTTGCGCATGGCCTGGGAGTCATTGATCGCTTGGAGCAAGCTGCCACCCAAACGCCGCAAGGAGGACAAGATCGACGACGCCGATGTCGCCGAGATTGCTATCGGTTTGCTGAGATTGCGAGGCCCTGCCGAGGCCGCGCGCTTCTTGAAAGGATGGAGTCCTAGATCCACCGTACTGAGAACCACGAAGCTCGTTACCGCCCGACTTGCGGACGCCGGCGACTTCAAGCGAATAGATGAACTCGCCGAGCACGCCGACGGGGATGCCTGGATGATGCTGGGCCTGGCTACCGAAGCAGCCCGGGTCGCCCACCTGTTGCCGGTGGAGCCGCTGCGGCACCTGATGGGCATCTTGGCAGATCCTAAGGTCAAGTTACCCGAGGAACATCTCTCATGGAGGTCTGGGAGCAGCGTATTGGAAGGAGTCCGGTCTGCAATCACGCTGGCGCTCCGGTGTCTCCCGCGCGACGATGCGACTTGGGCGGAGATGTTGCGCCGGTATTTGCCAGAAGATCCGCCTCACCAACTCTATGACTTCAATGACGAGCGAGCAGACCTCATTCGGGCCTATGCTCTGGAAGCCGCGCTACGCGGAAAACGCATTGAGTTGATTGATCTGGCGTCCAAGGATATCCGTCTTGAATTAGAGACGAAGGAATCTCCCGTTAAGAGCCAACAAGCGTCCCAGTTGCAGCAAGTGACAGGGGGCCTTCTACCTTGGTTCGTCTTGGCCGCTGAGATCGCCTGTGGCCGCCAGTCTCCCAACCTTGATCACGAAGTTGAGCTTGCGCTGAAACATACGAAGTCTGCGTCATCACGTGACTATCAGCGGAAGTTCAATTGGGAGAAGGCTGTTGCCATCGAGTGGGTACGGATCCTTCGCGATGCGGGCTCCATTAAGCCCGCTCAGATCGCCGCGCTAATTAAGTGGGGCGACAATAGCGACCGCGTCTACTCGAGCACTCTCACGAGGATGTGCCACATCGCTGCGCGAACAGCGGGGATGGGCGATTTCTCACTGCGACTCAGCTCTAAGGCTTTCGATCAGATCACCGCGT
Organism: Pseudomonas sp. 313; assembly: GCF_000316965.1. Classification (NCBI taxonomy): domain Bacteria; kingdom Pseudomonadati; phylum Pseudomonadota; class Gammaproteobacteria; order Pseudomonadales; family Pseudomonadaceae; genus Pseudomonas; species Pseudomonas sp. 313. The sequence goes on along the minus strand of NZ_ANBZ01000041.1, from coordinate 10,599 downwards.
CGCGCAGCGACGCGGAGGCACAGGTTGAGGATCTTCAGGAGCTAGCGCGCGCGATCTTTTCCGTGAGCAAGTCGGAAGCGGCTGCTTATTTCGACAAGGCGATCGACATCGCCAGCAAGATCGGAGAAGAACACCTCTCTAGATGGACAACGTTCCTAGAATTGGCGGATGCTGCACATTGCTCGGGTAGGACAAGATCTCGGACCGCCTATCGTTTGGCAAGGATTGCCGAGCTCAGCTACGACCATATGGCCCGAGATAAATACATGGACTGGGATCGCTTGGTCGAGGGCTTGGTCGGTCTTTGCCCTTCATCCAGCCTCGCAATTCTGAGTCGCTGGCGAGACCGAGAGTTCGGCTCTGCTGGCGAGCTTTTTCCCGTTGCAATCTACAGCCTGATCAACCAAGGGCTCTTTCCAAAAAAGGCAGCGGTGGCGCTGAGTGGCACCGAGGCGGGATGGAATCGCGTCAGCGACATCAAAGCGGCCATGGAGGCGGAATCAGACAGCAATCGGAAAAGGGCAATCCTGCAGATTGCCTACCGATTTCTCCGCATCCAGACCCACGAAACGCCCACCTGGCGCGAACTCAAGGTTCTGGCCGACTCCGTGGCGATGCCGCTTCCAGATTTGGAGAGGCTGCTTCAGGCATCTGTGGCCAAAGGAAACGGTGAGTCGGTGACTGCTGCCCGCACGTCCCGGTCGGATCCTCGTAGAGAGGTGCAGAAGCCCGACTGGGATGCCATCTTCAACGGCGTTGATCTCTGCGACTCAGCTGCGGTTGTCGCGGCACGGCGATCGCTCAAGAAGGTTGATGGTCGTTCATACGCTAGTGAGTTCTATGAGCAAGGCTGTAGGCGCGCGAAACTGTCGGAGCTCGACGGATACCTTCGTGCGCTCCAGTCGGATGACGAGTTCAGTGTGTTCAGCTTCATGGAAGTCATCAGGCAGCTCCCCGAGGCGAGCAAGAGGCCCCTGTCCGTCCGCAACGAACTAAAAAAGGCAGCCCTTTTGCTGGCTACAAGCGAACCCAACCGCGTGGGGCGCCGCGGTTGGGCTTATAAGGGTCCATTTGATGGTCTCTATGCAGAGGGCGCCATCGCAGAGAAGGATGTAGCGTCAGCTCGGATCAAGGGATACCTGTCGCAGCTAGACACACTTGATGCGAACGACATGTTCCATCTAGTGGAACCGCTCGCACGGCACTTGACCAGCGACGAGGCCGACGAAGTGTTGAACTTCGGCTTTGACTTGCTCGAAAAGATTCTCGAAAGTGAAGATGGCGATGGCCCGTGGAACGACTCGCTCGCACCGTCATCCTCTTGCGTGGAAGCCTTGGCTGGCTACTTATGGGCGGGTTTAGCGCGCCCTTCCACTGCGGAACGCTGGGAACATGCCCACTGCGTCCGCAACTGTCTTGAGCTCGACTGGCAATCTTTGTTGTCCGCGCTGGCCAATCGCGCATTGGGAGCTGACCCGCAGCCATTTGCCGACCGCGGCCTGGTTTTTTATGAGTGGCATGCCCGCCAATGGCTCTGTATTGCCCTTGCACGGGGCGCCATGGACGTACCTCGCGCCGTTGCTCCTTTTCTCGCGTTCCTAGACTCTTGCGCAAGGGAGCCGCACGTCGTTATCCGGCACTTCGCCTCGGATGCGTTGAGACGCCTGCATGAAGTCCATACGTTGTCGTCGGATTTGCTCGCCATTGCGAACGGCGCAAACCGTGCTGCGCTGCCCAGGGACGTCTACGACCATCGCGAGTACGTGATCGTTGATGACAATGCCTCGGATAACGAAGCCGTGGGCGACGAGAGGTACTTTTTCGGCATCGACATCGGCCCCTATTGGTTGGCTCCGTTGGGCCGCGTCTTCGGTTTGAATCAGCAATCGATCGAGCAACAAGCACGGGCAGTCTTGCGTGGTCGCATGTTGCCAGGGCCTCGCCGTCGCGTCGATGATCAACGTTATGAGCGTGGGCTCTTCCGTGGTAGAGAGACAAGCCACTCGCATGGAAGTATGCCCAGAGTGGAAGATTGCGTCGTCTATCAGTCCTATCACGCCATGATGTTCGTCGCTGGCCAGCTTTTGGAGACAAAGCCGGTACGCCGTCGCGCTGATGAGGAAGAAGATCCGTTCGACGATTGGTTTAGAGGACAGTTGCTCACTCGCGGTGATGACCGGTGGCTTGCAGACCGGCGCGATCCCGAGATACTGAAGGTCGCATCGTCGGGTAGCGATCGATCTGATGCCTCATGGTGCTGGCAAGTCGATAGACAGTACTTGGATGACCAACTGAGAACAGACGACGGCATGACGGTCCTCTGGGGGCATTGGACGACCACCAATGCGGTTAATGGTGAAACGGTGTCGGTCAGGTCTGTACTCGTTCCTTCGTGCCATGCGGCTGCTCTTCTAACCGCTATGCAGACGAGCCCTTGCCCAGGAGACATTTATCTTCCAGACGCGGATCACTTCGACCATCGAGAGCAGGTTGATGATCCAGAGCTGAGGCTGTTCGGCTGGGTCAAGTCGGGAAGCGACTCGTTGAGCCTTGATGAATATGACCCATGGGCTGGCAAGGTGGCCAACCCGGGCCCGCAGCCTTGTCAAGAAATCCTCAATGCCCTGAATCCGATGACAGATCCAGACGCGCGATCGTGGACGCTACCAGACGGTGGCAGGGCTAGAAGCGAATCGTGGTCGCGCAGCACGGGCTACGGTGAGGAGCGCGATGTGCTGACCGGCACTCGGCTCAGCGCCGACGACAAGTTCATTCATACACTGTTGGATGGGCATCCAAACACATCTCTGATCGTCTGCGTCAAGGTCCGCCGCAAGCCACCGAAAGACGAGACAGCCAGCGATGACTACTCCTCCTACAACTATCCCTACAACTGCTACTACATGATCGGACACGATGGAATCACTAGATCGCTCTAAGGCTGTCATCGAGCTCGGCAAGCGGATCGTTGCCGGCTTGATGCTTGGCGACGATGTCACTGCTCAATGGATGGCACACCTAGTAGCCGAGAAAATCTCCGCTGCTGAGAATGCGTCGGAAACTCTGCGAGATTCAGCGCTGGCAGAGTGCATGGATGTCATCCTGAAACTTTGGGGACACCGGTACACATTGCCTCCGTACATGCGACCTTTGAGGGAGCTAGAACCGCTGCTGTGCACGCTTAATTCCTTAGGCGTGAATGAGGCAGATGAATTCAGGTTTTTCGCGCGCCCGCCTCGCGCCGAAGAGCTTGAAGGCGCCAGAGAGGACGAGAAGAAGCTCTTCGAGTTTGCGATCGGTATTGATCAGGCAGCCAGGGAGCTGATCCGTTACGCACTCAGCGTTGCCGCCGAACGATCAGTCAACGTGGTCAAACCATGGCTAGAGGAGGTCGTAAAGGGTAGCTTGGAGGCAACCGTAGAATTGCGGGTCTCAAAATTTGTCGCAGAAGGCCTGCTAGAGAGTCAAAAAGAGGAAAATAGACAGGCCATGCTTGATCGAGCTGATCGGCTAGAGAGTTTTGCGAAAGTAGCTTTATCTCTATCTTGCGAGATGAGGGAGATGCTTCCGCAAGATACAGAGGAGTCGGGGGACTGAGAAGAAAGGTCCGGCGATCCAGCGAAGCGGTTAACGTCGCCGCACCTAGAGCTCCTGAGAAAGTTAGATCAGGATGGCGAAAAACAGGATATTGATTATCTTGTTGATCACTTAGGGGCTGGTGGACTAATTAAATTTGAGGATGGCGAGCTGACCGGGTGGATACCTTGATGGTCACGTAAGTCCTGAAATTTGTACGACTTTTCCTTAAGACTGATCGTTGTACGCATACAAGTGCTTGGCGCTGAGGCTGAACCGTCTATGGCACCCTTTGCCAAATTGATGCAGCCAATCTTTTCCGGGCTGGGATAGGCGTCGCTATCTTCCAGCCTGACTTACCCGACTTCAGACTTACAGAACAGTCTCCGGGTGAACGGCTGCTGTCAGCCTGACCCAGCATTGCGGCCGACCGCTCTTAGCCGGTAGCTGCCCACCGCCAACGGCAGCTTTGGGTCGAGAGCAGGCCTTCGAGCTGTTCCCACCTATTAAAGGCCATCCCTAAAAATTGTTCACGGAAAATTCCGCAGGCAGTCGCAGCAATTTCGAAAATCTAAAGCCTCCAATTATGGCCCTCGCCGGCTAGGAGTCGCACCAGTTTCGGAAACCTACAAGAGCATCAAGCCTTTACGGCTAGAGCCAGGATGGTGGCCACCAGCGCCTGGGTGCGCGGGACCAGGGTGTCGAGCACCAGAAACTCGGCGTCGGTATGCACCTTGCCGCCAACCGGACCCAGGCCACAGAGGGTGGGCACACCCAGGCTGGCGGTAAAGCCGGAGTCGGCGCAACCGCCGGTGAACTCCCCCTCCACGCTGAAGCCGAGCGCCTGCGCCTCGCGCTGGTAGAGCGCCAGCAGGTCACGGCTCAGGTGCTCTTCCATGGGCAGGAACAGGCCGGTGGTGGTGACGCTGGCCCGGGTTCCCGGTAGCTCTTCCTCGGCGACGATGGCCTCGATGCGCTTCTGCAGTTCGGGCCAGTCCGCCAGGGCGACGAAGCGCACGTCCAGGCGCGCGGTGGCGCTGGGCGCGACGGTATTGCTGGAGGTACCGCCCTCGATGAGACCGACATTGGCGGTGATGTCACGCTCGTAGTCGGTCAGGGCGTGCAGCTTGACCACCTTGAGCGCCAGGGCCTGGATGGCGCTGGCGCCCTCGGCGTGGTTGACCCCGGCGTGGGCGGCGCGGCCGTTCACCCTAAGGGTCAGGCTGGCACCTCCCTTGCGCGCCTTGACCACGTTGCCGCTGACCCGCCCGGGTTCGCAGTTCAGTACCGCCCGGGCCGCGCGCGCCGCGGCCTCCAGGTGCGGACGCGCCGTGCCGGAGCCGATCTCCTCGTCACCGGTGTAGAGCACCCGTACCGGAAATGGCAGCTCGCCGGCGCGCTTCAGCGCGCGCAGTGCAAAGCAACTCGCCACCAGGCCACCCTTCATGTCCGCGACACCAGGACCATAGGCTTGGTGGGCATCCTGGGTAAAGCCGCGGCTGGCCACGGTACCCGGCGGAAAGACGGTGTCGCGATGGCCCAGCAGCAGCACCGCGGCACCCGTGGCGGGCCCCACCTGGGCGGCGATGACGTCACCGAAATCGTCCACCGGCGTCCGGGTGACCTCAATGCCGTCTTCGGCCAGGGCGGCGGTGAGCACGGCGCCGACGGCATCCACGCCGGCCTTGTCGTAGCTGTTGGAATCGGTATCGACCAGGCGTTGCAGGAGACGGGTCATCGGCTCGCGCTGGGTGGCGAGCCACTCCAGGGCAGTAGTCTTGGCAAGGGACATCAGCTGCGGCTCCAGCGATCGCCTAGGTCCCAGAACAGCCCGGCCATGAGTTGCAGCCCCTGCCGCACGACCGGGGCCAGGAGATGCTCGTTGGGCGCGTGCTGGGAGCAGGCGGGATAGGAATGAGGTACCCAGAGGGTGGGCAGTTCGAGAATGTCGGCAAAGATGTCATTGGGCAAGCCGCCGCCGAAATTGGGCAGCAAGGCGGGCTTTGCGCCCAGGGTGTGGGTCAGGGACGTCAGGGCCCAGTCCACCCAGGGATTCTCCGGGTCCAGGCGCGAGGCGTGGAGGATCTCGTCTTTGGCACGGGTGACCCGCACCGCGGCGAAACCCTGCTCGGCCAGGTGCGCCTCGATGAGCGGGATGAAGGTCGTGCAGTCGCAACCGGCGACGAAGCGGATCTGGCAGTGGGCACGGGCGGTGCCGGGAATGGCATTGACCGGTGCCTCGGGATTGCCGGTGGTGAAGGCCAGCAGTTCGAAGGTGTTCCAGCCGTAGACGCGTTCGGCCGGGGTCAGCCCGGGCTCGCCCCAGAGGGGATCGATGGCCGGATCGCCCGGCGCGCCGCCCACGTCGATGTCGGCCAACGCCCTACGCACCGGTGCGGGCAGCTCGGTGGGCTTGAGCCCCGCGACCTGGATCTGGCCCCGGGCATCCACCAGGCTAGCCAGGGCATGGGCGAGAATGATGCCGGGATTGGCCAGCAGACCGCCCCAGTTGCCGGAGTGATGGCCGCCTTCGCGCAGGTCCAGGTGCAGGTCGAAATTGAAGGTGCCCCGGGCACCCAGGAACAGCGTTGGCCGGGATGCCGAAACCCGCGGACCGTCTGAGGCGATGAACAGGTCGGCGGCCAGGGCCTGACGCTGCTCCTGGCAGAAGGTGCGCAGGCCGACCGAGCCGATCTCCTCGCCCATCTCCAGCAGCAGCTTGACGTTGTAGCCCAGGCGTCCGCCGCGGGCGGCGATTACCTGTTCCAGCGCCGCCAGGTTGAGCAGGTGCTGGCCCTTGTTGTCGGCGGTGCCGCGGCCGTACCAGCGCTCGCCCTGCTCCACCAGGGTCCAGGGCGCAAGGCCTTCGCGCCAGCGGCTGGCATCGCCACGCACCACGTCACCGTGGCCATAGCTGAGCAGGGTCGGCAACGCCGGATCCTCGATCCGCTCGGCGATCAGCAACGGTCCCTTACCGGCGACCGGATTGTCCAGCTGCCGGCTGGTGAAGCCGAGACTGGCCACATAGGGGGCGATGAACTCATTCAGGTAGCGCTGCAGCTCCGCCTGGCGCTCGGGTTCCTGGCTTTCGGTGGGATGGGCCACGGCGGTGGCGAGCCGGGCACGGAAGGCGCCGCTGTCGAAGTGCGCGGCGGCAAGCTCAAGGGCATGGGTACGGCTGGTCATGGCGGACTCCGGGGTCAGGCGGGTTCTGGCAGGTGGCAGCGCTTGCTGCCGCCGGGGATGGTTTCGCGCTCCGGATAGCGCTCGGCGCAGGGGCCGAAGCAGCGCGGGCAGCGGGGATGGAAGGCGCAGCCGCTGGGCGGCGAGATGGGATTGGGAAAGCTGCCACCCAGGCCCAGCGCCGGGAGCCCCAGCGCCGGATCCGGGGTGAGCACCGCATCCAGCAGCGCCCGGGTATAGGGATGCGCCGGCTGGGCGAACAGCGCCGCCCGCTCGCGCTCCTCGACGATCTTGCCGAGGTACATCACCGCCACCCGGTCGGCCAGGTGCTCCACCACCGCCAAGTTGTGGCTGATGAGCAGATAGGTCAGGCCGAATTCACGCTTGAGTTCCAGCAGCAGATTGAGGATCTGCGCCTGCACCGAGACGTCCAGCGCCGAGGTAGGTTCGTCGCAGATCAGCACGTCCGGGCGCATCACCAGGGCGCGGGCGATGGCCACCCGCTGGCGCTGGCCACCACTGAGCTGGCCGGGATGGCTGTCGGCCGCGCGACGCGGCAAGCCCACCACGTCGAGCATCTCCGCGACCCGCCGTTGCTGTTCGGCGGGCGTGCCCAGGCCATGCACCTTTAGCGGCAGCGCCACGATCTCGCGCACCGTCTTGCGCGGATTGAGCGACGAATAAGGGTCCTGGAAGATCGGCTGGATGTGCCGGGCCATGCGCTTGCGATCCACTCCACGCAGGTGCTCGCCGCCTATCAGGATGTCGCCGCTTGTGGGCGCCAGCAGCCCCAGCAGCAGCTTGGCCAGGGTGCTCTTGCCGCACCCCGATTCCCCCACCAGACCCAGGGTCTCGCCGCGATGGAGCCGCAGCGAAATGCCATCCACCGCCTTGAGGGTGGCCGGCGGGCGGAACAGGCCGCGACCCAGGGTGAATTCGCGGCGGATGTCGCACAGCTCCAGGGCGATCTCGCGGCTCATCGCACACCTCCGACCCGGCGCAGGGGCTCGCTGGGCAGGGCAAAATGACAACGCGCCAGGTGCGCGCCCTCCTCCAGCAAGGGCACGCTGTCGGCGCAGGCCGCCACCGCCTGCGGGCATCTATTGCGAAAGGCGCAGCCGTGCTGTTCGCCGACTAGGCTGGGGACCAGGCCGGGGATGGCGCCCAGCGGCTGCCCGGGACGGGTCCGGCCCGGTACCGGGATGCTCGCCAGCAGCCCACGGGTATAGGGGTGTCGGGGGGCGGCGAACAGCTCGGCGGCCGGTGCCTGCTCGACGATCTGGCCGGCATACATGACCGCTACCCGATCGGCGATGCGCGCCACCAGCCCCAGGTCGTGGGTGATGAAGACGATGGCCGTGCCGAATTCCCGCTGCAGATCGCGCAACAGGTGCAGGATCTGCGCCTGGATGGTGACGTCCAGCGCCGTGGTGGGTTCGTCGGCGATGATGAGGTCCGGCTCGCACAGCAGCGCCATGGCGATGGCCACCCGCTGGCGCAATCCGCCACTGAGCTGGTGCGGATACTGGCGCAGGCGCTCGCCGGCGTTGCTGATGCCGACCTTTTCCAGCATGGCCTCCGCGCCTGCCCAGGCGGCCTTGCGATCCAGCCTGCGGTGGCGCCGTAGCACCTCGGCGAGCTGGTCGCCAATGCTGTAGGCCGGATTGAGGGCGGTCATGGGCTCCTGGAAGATCATCGCCAGGCGATTGCCGCGCAGGTCGCGCATGCCCTTTTCGCCCAGCGTCAGGAGGTCGTGCTCGCCCAGCGTCAGGCGCGCCGCCTGGCGCCGGGCCTGGCGCGGCAGCAGATCCATCAGCGCCAGGGAGGTGAGCGACTTGCCGCAGCCGGATTCGCCCACCAGGCAGAGCATCTCGCCCCGCTCCACCTGCAGGTCCAGGCCGCGCACGGCGTGCAGGGTGTCGTCCCCCAGGGGGATATCGATGCGCAGGTCTTTAACGTCGAGCAGTGCCATGGTCAGTCCTCCGCTTAGTTGCGCCCGCTGGGCGCGGCCAGGTCCCGGATACCGTCACCGACCAGATTGATGGCCAGCACCAGCAGCATCAGGGCGACACCGGGAATGGCGATCACCCAGGGCGAAAAGAACATGTAGGGCTTGCCTTCGGCGATCATCAGGCCCCAGGACGGCAACGGCGGCTGCACGCCCACGCCGAGAAAGGACAGGGTTGCCTCCAGCAGGATGGCGTGGGCCATCTCCAGGGTAATCACCACGATCAGCGCCCCCAGCACGTTGGGCAGGATCTCGCCGACGATGACCCGCCAGGGCGAACAGCCCAGCGCCTGGGCGGCGGCGACGTATTCGGCGTCGCGGATCTGCTGCACGGCGGCGCGCACCACCACGGCGAAGCGATCCCACAGCAGGCAGCCGAGCAGGATCACCACCACCTGCAGCGAGCCACCCACCAGGGAGGCGGCGGCCAGGGCTACCATCACCACCGGCAAGGCCAGGCGGGTGGTCACCAGGTAGCTCACCAGGGCGTCGACCTTGCCGCCGTAGTAGCCGGCGAGCACCCCGAGCAAGGTGCCGATGGCGCCGGAGATGAGCGCCGCGGCGAGACCGATGAACAGCGAGATGCGCGCGCCATAGAGCAGCCGGGAGAGATAGTCGCGACCGAGTTTGTCGGTGCCCAGCGGATGGGCCCAGGTGCCCTTGGCCATCCATACCGGTGGTTTCATCCGCTGCATCACGTCCTGGGCATAGGGGTCGTGGGGCGCCAGCCAGGGCGCGGCCAGGGCGGCGAAGACGATGACGACGAGCAGTACGGCGCCGAGGGCGAAACCGCGGTGGCCGAACCAGCGGCGCAGCTGGCGGCCCAGGGTCGGCCGCGGGGGCAGATAGTCGTCGAGCACGAAGGGATTGGCGACGGTCATGGGGCCTCCTAGCGCACGCGAATGCGCGGGTCGAGCAAGGCGTTGAGCAGATCGGCCACCAGTGTCAGCACGATGTAGATCAACGCGATCAAGAGGACGATGGCCTGCACCACCGGGAAGTCGTTGCGGGCGATGGCGTCCCAGGCCAGCTGGCCGATGCCCTGCAGCGAGAACACCGCCTCGATCACCACCGAGCCGCCCAGCATGAAGCCGAACTCCACGGCGGCCAGGGCCACCACCGGGATCAGCGCATTGCGCAGGGCGTGCTTGAACAGCACCCGCGCCGGACTCAGGCCCTTGGCCCGGGCGGTGCGGATGTAGTCGGCGCCCAGCACATCGAGCATCCCGGCACGGGTCAGGCGCATCAGCGAGGGGGTGGCGTAGTAGCCCAGGGCAACCGCCGGCAGGATGAAGTGCTGCCAGCTGGTATTGCCCGACACCGGCAGCCACTTGAGGGTCACGGCAAAGACCACGATCAGCACCAGGGCGAACCAGAAGCTGGGCATGGCCTGGCCGAAGGTCGCCAGGGTCAGCGCCAGGCGGTCGATCCAGGTGTCGCGCTTGACCGCGGCCAGCACCCCGAGCGGGATGGCGATGAGCAGCGCCACCAGCAGCGCGATGGCGCCCAGGGTCAGGGTGATGGGCAGGCGACTGGCGATGAGATCCCGTACCGACTCCTGGAAGAAGAACGACTGCCCCAGGTCCAGCCGCAGCAACTGCCCGACCCACTCGACGTACTGGGTCGCCAGGGGCTTGTCGAGTCCGTGTTGATGACGCACCACCTCGATCTGTTCGGCGGTGGCCTCGGGGCCGGCGATGGCGGTGGCCAGATCGCCGGACAGGTGCAGCAGGAAGAAGCTGATGAGGGAAACGGTAAAGGCCACGGCCAGGGCGATACCCAGGCGGCGCAGGAGGTATGCGGACATATTCGGCTCCTCGGCTAAGAACCTG
>NZ_ANBZ01000040.1:0-42474 GCF_000316965.1 Pseudomonas sp. 313 | reverse complement strand
CTTTTCGCCTTGTTTGGCTCTAGCTCGCGAGCTCCTGAACAGGTTCTGAAGGCGCCCCCCGTGGGGGCGCCGGGACGGATCAGTTCCAGTGGGCCAGGGCGAAGCGCGGCAACTCGTCCGGATAGGGCTGGAAGGCCAGGTCCGAGGTGAAGGCGTAGTTGATGGAATAATTGAACACCGGTGCCCAGTAGGCCTGCTCGGCGATCCGCTGCAGCGCCTTGCGGTAGTTCTCCTTGCGCACGGCCGGGTCCATGGCGGTGTCGGCCACCTTGAGCCAGTCGATCACCTGGGGATCCTTGGCCACGTCGTCGGCATTGCCCTTGAAGTAGACGCCGGTGGCCGCCGAAGCATCGGCGATGGAGAAGGAACCCCAGGCCAGAAAGGCCATGGGCACCTTGCCGGCGCGCTGCTGGTCACGCAGGGCGGCGTATTTCAGATAGCGCAGCTTGGCGTCGATGCCCACCGCACGCAGGTCCCCGATCAGCGCCTCGACCACGTCGCGGTCGCGGTAGGCGAAGATCTCGGTGCTGAAGCCATTGGGATAGCCGGCGGCCTTGAGCAGGGCCTTGGCCTTCGCCGGGTCGTAGGGGTAGCCCGGTAACGCCTTGGCGTCGCAACCGAATTGCTCCGGATAGCACGCCACCTGCAGCGGCTGGCTGCCGCCCCCCATGAGCTGACTGGCGATGGCTTTACGGTTGATCGCGTAATTGATCGCCTGGCGCACCTCTGCCTTGGCAAAGGGTGAATCCGGGCTGGAGGCGCCCTGGGCATCCATGCTGAGGAAGCCGATCCTCATGCTGGCGCCGCTCTCCACGGTGAGATTGGGCGCGGCCTTGAGTTGCTCGGCCTGGTCCGGCGCCACGCGCCAGGCCCAGTCGATGCCGCCGGTCATGAGTTCGGCGAGTCGGGTCTCGGCGTCGGGAATCACCCGGAACTGGATATGGCCGATGCGTGGCTGCCCCTGGGGGCTGTCCTTGAAATAGTCGGGATTGCGCTCCAGCGTGACCCCCTGGCCGCTGGTGACCGCGACGATGCGATAGGGCCCGGTACCCACCGGCTTCTGCGCGAAGCCCGCCAAGCCCACCTTCTGGAAATACTTGCCGGGATAGATGGGCAAGGGATTGGCCAGGTATTCCAGCGCGGCTGGAAATGGCTGCTTGAGGTGCAGGCGGACCTTGTACTCGCCCAGCTTCTCGGCGCTCTTGATCCAGTTGACGTTCTGCTGGGTGACCACCTTGCCCTCGGGCGAGGCTACGTAATTGAAGGTGAAGACCACGTCATCGGCGGTGAAGGGATCGCCGTTGTGGAAGGTCACGCCCTGGCGCAGATCGAAGTCGAGGGTCAGCGGATCGACCTGCTGCCAGTGGGTGGCCAGCATCGGCTTGTATTCGCCGGTCTGGGGGTCGCGGTAGATCAGGGTGTCCCAGGCCAGGTGGGCGAGGATGACGCCTTCACGGGCATCGTTGTGATAGGGGCTGACGTTTTCGGGTTCGGTGTCGGAGGCGTAGACCAGGGTGTCGTTGGCCTTGCCGGCGAAGGCCTGGCCCTGGGCCAGGAAGAGGGAAAACGCGATGCCACAAGCGAAACCTTTGAGTCCCATGCCGTCTGTCTCCGGGGCGGTGGTTGATCAAAGGCAGGTCCGCGAAGCGCGGGGAAGGAGTTCTTGCTGAAGCCTGTTATTGGTCTCTTGACCCGACTCTAGGTCTTGCCATCCCATGCCACAAGCAGAATATTTAGATGCGAGCCATGCCTTTTCGGCAAAGGAGACCCCATGCAGCCCTACGGAATCCAGTCCACCGCCCTGCGCTATTTCCTCGAGGTGGTGCGTTGCGGCTCCATCAGCGAAGCCTCCCAACGGCTCAATGTCGCGGCCAGTGCCGTGAGTCGCCAGATCGCCAAACTGGAACGCGAACTGGAGACACCGCTGCTCGAACGTCGCGCTCGCGGGGTGGTGCCCAGCGCCGCCGGCGAGCGTCTGGCGGTGCATGCGCGCAAGGCGCAGCTGGCCAGCGAGCAGGTGGCGGCCGAACTGCGCGGCCTGGCCGACCTGCGCCTCGGCCAGGTGCGTCTGGCCACCACCGAAGGCTTTTCGCTGGACTTCCTGCCCGAGGTCATCGTTGCCTTTCGCCAGGGCTATGCCGGTATCCACTTTTCCCTGGAGGTCTGCGCGCCGGCGGCGGTCACGCGCCAGGTCCAGGAAGGCGATGCCGACCTGGGCCTCACCTTCAGCCTCAGGCCTGAGCCGGACATCAGCGTCGACGCCACCTTGAGTGGCGCCATCGAGGCGGTGGTGGCGCCCGAACATCCCCTCGCCGGCCGTACCGCGCTGACCCTGGCCGATCTACAGCCCTTTCCGCTGGCGCTGCCAATGCCCGATACCACGGTGCGGCAGCTGTTCGACATCTGCTGTGGCGTCCAGGGACTATCCTTCGAGCCGGTGCTGGTAAGCAACAACATGCAGGCGCTCTATCGCTTCGCCGCCTTGGGCGGCGGCGTGGCGCTCTCCAGCGAACTGAGCCTGCGCAGCCGGCTACGCGAAGGTCAGCTGCGGGCATTGCCGCTGCGGGATGACGGCCTTGCGGCGCGCCGGATCGAATTGCAGAGCATGGCAGGCCGCGAATTGCCGCCGGCGGTCAATGCCTTTCGCCACGCGCTCATCGAGGCGCTGGGGCGCTGAATCAAAGCGGTGCATTGCGCCGCTTCGAACGCACTGCGATGGGGCGGCGCGCGGGGTGCAGCCTCAATGTCCAGGCGAGCAATCCGCCTGGTACGGGACCTGGCGGTAACTGGCACGCATCTGGCAAAGGCCATAGGGTGCAGGAGCACCGGCCAGCCGGTTTGATGCACCACAATCTGCAATGGATGACTAGGGTTCCGACTCGCTCGTGCGGGTGTCTGGTCCGAGAGTCGTCGACCTCTGATGGGGTTACACGGCGGGACAAAAGCCCGGGAGACACAGCGCCAGTCGCGTGCTCCTGTCCCGTCGTCCATCCTATTGGAGGTCCCATGCGCCATCCCCTGCTCGCCTCGCTCGTTCTCGGTTGTTCCCTGCTGCTTGGTGCCACCGCTCAGGCGGCACCGCGTGACGACTTCAAGGTGTGCTGGACGATCTATGCCGGCTGGATGCCCTGGGGCGAAGCCCAGGCCCAGGGCATCATCGACAAGTGGGCCAAGAAATACGGCATCCACATCGAGGTCGTGCAGCTCAACGACTACGTCGAATCCATCAATCAATACACCACCGGCCAGTTCGACGGCTGCGCCATGACCAACATGGACGCCCTGACCATTCCGGCCGCCGGCGGCGTGGACAGCACGGCGCTGATCGTCAGCGACTACTCCAACGGCAACGACGGCGTGGTGATGAAGGGCAAAGGCAAGACCCTGGCCGACCTCAAGGGCCAGCAGGTTAACCTGGTGCAGTTCTCCGTCTCCCACTATTTGCTGGCGCGAGCGCTGCAGAACGTGGGGCTGAGCGAGAGGGACCTAACCACCGTCAACACCTCCGACGCCGACATGGTGGCCGCCTTCCAGACCGCCGACGTGCGCAGCGTGGTGACCTGGAATCCGTTGCTGGCCGAGATCAAGGCTCAGCCCGACACCACCGAGGTATTCGATTCCAGCAAGATTCCCGGCGAGATCCTCGACATGCTGGTGGTGAACACCGCCACGCTCAAGGACAACCCGGCCCTGGGCAAGGCCCTGACCGGTGCCTGGTTCGAGATGCTGGCGCTGATGCAATCCGGCGACGCCAAGGGCAAGGCGGCTCTGGAGGCCATGGCCAAGGCCTCGGGTACCGATCTCGCCGGCTTCCAGGCGCAACTGGACAAAACCCGGCTATTCGCCACGCCCGCCGAGGCCCTGGCCTTCGTCAAGGATCCCGCGCTGCCGACCACCATGCAGCGCATCGCCCACTTCTCCTTCGAACACGGCCTGCTGGGCCAGGGCGCACCCAGCGCCGAGGCCATCGGCATCGCCTATCCGGGCGGCAAGACCAGCGGGGACGCGGGCAATCTCAAGCTGCGCTTCGATCCGACCTTCGTACAGCTGGCCGCCGACGGCAAGCTCTGAGCCCCGCCGCGAGGACGACGCCCATGCGCTTCATCAATCGGCATCCCGATCGGGGCGGCCGGCTCCTGCTGGTCCTGCTGCCCTTCGCCCTGCTCGCCCTGCTCTATCTGGTGGGCTCGGCCACCCGGCTGGCAGAAAACCCCAACGACAAGCTGTTGCCCAGCGTGGCGCAGATGGCCGATGCGGTACAGCGCCTGGCCTTTACCGCCGACGTGCGTACCCGGGGTTATCCGTTCTGGCAGGACACCCTGGCCAGCCTGCAACGCCTGGGCCTGGGCCTGGGGATCGCCGCGCTGATCGCCCTGGTGGTGGGCATCGCCGCGGGCAGCCTGCCCCTGGTCGGCGCGCCGCTGTCGCCGCTGGTGACGGTGCTCTCGATGATCCCGCCGCTGGCGATCCTGCCGATTCTCTTCATCGTCTTCGGCCTGGGCGAACTGGCCAAGGTGATGCTGATCGTGGTGGGCGTCACCCCGGTGCTGATCCGCGAGCTGGACCAGCGCGCCCGGGAGCTGCCACGCGAACTGCTGATCAAGGCCCAGACCCTGGGCGCCAACAGCTGGACGGTGATCCTGCGCCTGGTGCTGCCGCAACTGCTGCCGCGCCTGCTCATCGCCCTGCGGCTGCAGCTGGGTGCCGCCTGGCTGTTTCTCATCGCCGCCGAGGCCATCGCCGCCACCGATGGCCTGGGCTATCGCATCTTCCTGGTGCGGCGCTATCTGGCCATGGACGTGATCCTGCCCTATGTCGCCTGGATCACCCTGCTGGCCTGGCTGCTGGACGCGGGCCTGCGCCTGCTGACGCGGCGCGCCTTTCCCTGGTACGGGGAGGGTCGCTGATGATCGAGGTCCGCAATCTCTGGCAGCGCTATGGCGAGCAGGTGGTGCTCGAAGGCCTCAATCTGCAGGTGCGCGAAGGCGAATTCTGCGCCCTGGTCGGTGCCTCCGGCTGCGGCAAGTCCACCTTCCTGCGCCTGCTGCTCGGCCAGGAGCGGCCCAGCCGCGGCGAGATCCGCATCGATGGTCAGCCGCTCTCGGCGGAACCGGATCCCGAGCGGGGCGTGGTCTTTCAGCGCTATTCGGTGTTTCCCCACCTGAGCGTGCTGGACAACGTCGCCCTGGGCCTGGAATTGCCCAGGTCCCCGCTGCTCGGCCGGCTGCTGGGCACGGCCAAGCGCCAGGCCCGGGAACAGGCCGCCGCCCTGCTCGAACGCGTCGGCCTGGGCCAGGCGCTGGGCAAGTACCCGGGGCAGCTGTCCGGCGGCATGCAGCAGCGCCTCGCCATCGCCCAGGCGCTGATCGCCCGGCCGCGCATCCTGCTCCTGGACGAGCCTTTCGGCGCCCTCGATCCCGGCATCCGCAAGGACATGCACGCCCTGCTGCTGGAGCTCTGGCACGAGCGCCCGCTCACCGTGTTCATGGTCACCCATGACCTGCACGAGGGCTTCAGCCTGGCCACCCGGGTGCTGGTGTTCGACAAGGTCCGCCAGGACCCGCAAGCCCCCGGCGCCTATGGCGCCCGCATCACCTACGACCTGCCCCTGACCGCCAAGACCCGGCCCGTGCATGCGGCTGGGACTCGGCCAGCCCTTACCTGACGAGATTGCCCATGACTGACGAACTGCTCTACCAGGAACGCGTCCCCGGCGGCGGCACCGCCTCCTTCATCCTGCGCCGCGGCCAGACCCTGCGGCTGACCGACGTGGAAGGCGGCGCCAATGTCAGCCTGCTGCTGTTCAATGCCGATGACCGCAGCGAGCGGTTGAACCTGCCCGATACTCTCAAGGGCCAGCACACCGCGCGTCTCACCGCCGGCCATTGCCTCTATTCCGACATGGGGCGGGTGCTGGCGGCCGTGGTGCGCGACACCTGCGGCTGGCACGACAGCTTTGGCGGCGTGGCCAATGCCGCCGAGGTGGCGGAGAAATACGGCGCGGGTCGCTATCAGGAGTTGCGCAACGGCTTCCACCGCAATGGCACCGACAACCTGCTGGTGGAACTGGCCAAGTGGGGCCTGGGCCTGGAAGACCTGCTGATGACCCTCAACCTGTTCAGCCGGGTGGACGTGGATGCCGCGGGCGCCTTTGCCTTCGTGCCCGGCAACTCCCGCGCCGGCGATCTGATCGAGCTGCATGCCCCCATGAACACCCTGGTGGTGCTGACCGCCCTGCAGCATCCGCTGGACCCGGACCCGGTCTATGCGCCGCGCCCGGTCGATCTCGCCCAGTTGCGCGCGGCGCCCGAGGTGGCCGAACGCTGCCGCACCTCGCGCCCGGAAAACGAGCGCGCCTTCCAGAACACCGCCCGCTACTTCCTCTGAGGCCCTGCCATGACCCTGATCGCCAGCACCAAACGCCCGGAAGATGCCAGCTACCGCGCCCTCCTGCCGGCCGGAGCGCCCTACCTCAAGGAGGTCAAGGCCGGCCAGACCCTGCGCATCCATGACCTGGAAGGCAACCAGGCGGTGGACACCCTCTTCTACGCCGCCGCCAACCCCCAGGAACGCTACGATCCCCAGCGCACCCTGAGACGCCAGGGCCGGGTCTATCTGTCGACCGGCAGCGTGCTCTATTCCAACCTGGGCAATCCCCTGCTGACCATCGTCGCCGACACCTGTGGCCGCCACGACACCCTGGGCGGCGCCTGCTCCCAGGAGAGCAACACGGTGCGCTACGCCCTGGATCGCCGGCAGATGCACAGCTGCCGTGACAACTTCCTCTGCGCCGGTGGCCATGACGGGCGCCTGGGCAAGCGCGACATCGGCGCCAACATCAACTTCTTCATGAACGTGCCGGTGACCGCGGACGGCGGCCTGACCTTCGCCGATGGCATCTCCGGCGCCGGCAAGTATGTGGAGTTGCGCGCCGAGACCAACGTCATCCTGCTTATTTCCAATTGCCCGCAACTCAACAACCCCTGCAACGGCTGGAACCCCACCCCGGCGGAGGTGCTGCTATGGGACTGACCCGCGCACGCCAGCTCTGGCAGTGGCTGCGACCGCGTCTCCATCGCCTCTGCGAAGTCCGCGCCGGGCGCTACAGCTACCGCGGCAAGCGCTAGACGCCGACTGACCTACCGCCCTCGCGCGGCCTCTTGGGGACGACCCCGAGAGCTTTTATCTGGCGGGACGGCCCGCCGCCTTCGAGGACGCCTCGAATGTTCACCACCCTGCTCATCGCCAACCGTGGCGCCATCAGCTGCCGCATCCAGCGCACCCTGCGCGACCTGGGCGTCGCCGCGGTCGCCGTCTACAGCGAAGCCGATCGCGCCAGCCGCCACGTCAGCGAGGCCGACCAGGCCTTCAGCCTGGGCGAAGGCGCTGCCGCGGCCACCTACCTGGACACCGCCAAGCTGCTCGAGGTCGCGCGCCAGAGCGGCGCCCAGGCCATTCACCCGGGTTATGGCTTCCTTTCCGAGAACGCCGCCTTCGCCGAAGCCTGCGAAGCGGCCGGCATCGCCTTCGTCGGCCCTACCCCCAAGCAACTGCGTACCTTTGGACTCAAGCACACGGCGCGGGCCCTGGCGCGCGCCCAGGGCGTGCCGCTACTGGAGGGCACCGAGCTGCTGGAGACCCCGGAGGCGGCCCTGGCGGCCGCGCAGGAGATCGGCTATCCGGTGATGCTCAAGAGCACTGCCGGCGGTGGCGGCATCGGCATGCGCGTGTGCCGCACGGACCCTGAACTCGCCGAGGGCTTCGACGCCGTGCGCCGGCTGGGTCAGAACAACTTCAGCGATGCCGGCGTCTTCCTGGAGAAATACATCGAGCGGGCGCGGCACCTGGAGGTGCAGGTGTTCGGCGATGGTCGGGGCGAGGTCCTGGCGCTGGGCGTGCGCGATTGCTCGGTACAGCGCCGCAACCAGAAGGTGCTGGAGGAAACCCCGGCGCCCAACCTGCCGGCCGGCATGGCCGAAGCGCTCTGTGCCGCCGCGCTGGAGCTGGCGCGCGCGGTGCGCTATCGCAGCGCCGGTACCGTGGAGTTCGTCTACGACAGCGCCGCCGACCGCTTCTACTTCCTTGAGGTGAACACCCGGCTGCAGGTCGAGCACGGCGTCACCGAGCAGGTCTGGGGCGTGGACCTGGTGCGCTGGATGATCGAACTGGCCGCCGGTGACCTGCCGCCGCTGGCCGAGCTGGCCAAGGAGCTTCGCCCCCAGGGCCATGCCATCCAGGCGCGACTCTATGCCGAAGACCCGGGCCGCGACTTCCAGCCCAGCCCCGGGCTGCTCACCCAGGTCGACTTTCCATCCGCTGATGGCCGGGCGCTGCGCCTGGACACCTGGGTCGAAGCCGGCTGCGAGATCCCCCCCTATTTCGATCCCCTAGTGGCCAAGGTTATCGCCTGGGCCCCGGACCGGGACTCGGCTCGGCAGCGCCTCGACCAGGCCCTGGCCGCAACCCGGCTTTATGGCGTGGAAACCAATGGCGACTACCTGCAGCAGATCCTCGCCGCCGCGCCCTTCGCCAGCGGCCAGCCCTGGACCCGCTGCCTGGAAGGCCTGACCTACCAGGCCACCACCCTGGAGGTGCTCAGTGCCGGCACCCAGACCACGGTGCAGGACGCCCCCGGACGCCTCGGCTACTGGTCGGTGGGCATTCCCCCTTCCGGCCCCATGGACGACCGCGCCCTGCGCCTGGGCAATCGCCTGCTCGGCAACGATGGCCGCGCGGCCGCCCTGGAAATCACCCTGGCCGGCCCCACCCTCAGGTTCAACACCGAGGCCGTGGTGGCGGTCACCGGCGCGGCGCTGCCGATCCTGCTGAATGACCAACCCCAGGCCATGGACAGCGTCTTTCGCGTCCCCGCGGGTGCCATCCTGCACCTGGGCGCCATCACCGGCGCCGGCGCCCGCAGCTATCTCTGCCTGAGAGGCGGCCTGGACCTGCCTGACTACCTGGGCAGTCGCAGCACCTTCACCCTCGGCCAGTTCGGCGGTCACGGTGGCCGCGCCCTGCGCGCCGGCGACGTGCTGCACCTGCACCCGCTGACCGACGCACGCGCGGAGGCCCGACTGCCCGCCGCCCTGACCACCCGGCTGCCCGAGACCCGCACCCTGCGCGTCATCTATGGGCCGCATGGTGCGCCGGACTATTTCAGCCCGGCCTATCTGGATCTCTTTCTCGCCACCGACTGGGAGGTGCACTTCAATTCCAGTCGTACCGGCGTGCGCCTGATCGGCCCCAAGCCGGAATGGACCCGCGAAGACGGCGGCGAGGCCGGTCTGCATCCCTCCAACATCCATGACAATCCCTACGCAGTCGGCGCCGTGGACTTCACCGGCGACATGCCGGTCATCCTCGGCCCCGACGGCCCCAGCCTGGGCGGCTTCGTCTGCCCGGTCACGGTGATCGAAGCCGACCTCTGGCAACTGGGCCAGCTCAAGGCCGGCGACCGGCTGCGCTTCCTGCCGGTGGACCTGGCGACCGCGCGGCGCCTGCAGCAGGCACGCCTGGCCGAGGAAAGCAGCTTGCAGCCGCAGGCGGAGATCGCCATTACGCCCGAGCGCGGCGATCCCGTGGTGCTGGATCTGGGCCAGGGCGCCGAGCGCCTGGTGGCGCGGCTTTCCGGGGATACCCATCTGCTGCTGGAGATCGGCCCACCGGAGCTGGACCTGGCCTTGCGCTTTCGCGGCCATGGGCTGATGCAGGCGCTGGCCGCGCTGGCGCTGCCCGGGCTGTGCGAGCTCACCCCCGGCATCCGCTCGCTGCAGGTGCACTACCAGCCCGAGGCCCTGCCCCTGGCCGAGTTGCTGGCGGCGGTCAGTCGCTGCTGGCAGGCGCTGGGCGATGCCCAGGACCTGCGGGTACCCTCGCGCATCGTCCATCTGCCGCTGTCCTGGGATGATCCGGCCTGCCGCCTGGCCATCGAGAAATACACCACCACGGTACGCAAGGACGCGCCCTGGTGCCCGAGCAACCTGGAGTTCATCCGCCGGGTGAATGACCTGGAGTCCCTGGAGGCGGTCAAGCGCATCGTCTTCGACGCCAGCTACCTGGTGATGGGCCTGGGCGATGTCTACCTCGGCGCCCCGGTGGCCACACCCCTGGATCCGCGGCACCGGCTGGTGACCACCAAGTACAACCCGGCGCGCACCTGGACCGCGGAAAACTCGGTGGGCATCGGCGGCGCCTATCTGTGCGTCTATGGCATGGAAGGTCCCGGCGGCTACCAGTTCGTCGGTCGCACCCTGCAGATGTGGAATCGCTACCGTGCCGTGGAAGCCTTCCACGGCCAGCCCTATCTGCTGCGCTTCTTCGATCAGATCCGCTTCCATGAGGTGTCGGCGGACGAGCTGCTGCGCATCCGCGCGGACTTCCCCCTGGGTCGCGTGCCGCTGCGCATCGAAGAGAGCGAATTGTCCCTGGCCGACTACCAGGCCTTCCTGGCACGCGAAGCCGAGGGCATTACCACCTTCCGCACGCGCCAGCAGAGCGCCTTCGCCGCCGAGCGGCAGCGCTGGATCGACTCCGGCCAGGCGCATTTCGACAGCCAGGAAGCCGCCGTCGAAGCCACCGAGGATGCCCCCCTCGCCAGCCACCAGCTGGCCCTGGAAAGCCCGGTGGCCGGCAATCTCTGGCAGGCCCAGGTGCAGCCGGGCGACCAGGTGGAAGCCGGCCAGCCGTTGCTGATCCTGGAATCCATGAAGATGGAAATCCCGTTGCTCGCGCCCTGCAGCGGCCGGATCCACGACCTGCAGGTTCAGCCCGGCTCGCCGATCCGCGCCGGCCAGCGCCTGCTGGTCATCGACAAGACGTGAAGGAAGCCACCATGACATTCGATCTGCGCCTCGACACCCTGAGCGCCGCCTATGCCGCCGGGACCCGGACCCCACGCACGCTCATCGCCGAACTGCGGGAGCAGGCCGCGGCCCTCAACCCCGAATACCACCTGTTCATCCACCTGCTGACCCCAGCCGAGCTGGAGCCCTATCTCGCCGCCTTGGACGCTCGCGATCCCGCCGAGCTGCCGCTCTATGGCATCCCCTTCGCCATCAAGGACAACATCGACCTCGCCGGCATCCCCACCACGGCGGCCTGCCCGGCCTATGCCTATGTGCCCGAGCGCTCGGCGACCCTGGTGGAACAGCTGGTCGCCCTGGGCGCCGTGCCGCTGGGCAAGTGCAATCTCGACCAGTTCGCCACCGGCCTCAACGGCACCCGTTCGCCCTACGGCGCCTGTCGCAACAGTGTTCACCCGGACTATCCTTCCGGCGGCTCCAGTGCCGGTTCGGCCCTGGCCGTGGCCCTGGGTGTCGCCAGCTTCGCCCTGGGCACCGATACCGCCGGTTCCGGGCGCGTGCCCGCGGGGCTGAACAACCTGGTGGGTCTCAAGGGCAGCAAGGGATTGCTGTCCACCGCCGGCGTGGTGCCCGCCTGCCAGACGCTGGACTGCGTGACCTTCTTTACCGCCACCGCCGCCGAAGCCAGCACGCTTCTGGCGCTCACCGCCCGCTTCGATCCGCGCGATCCCTACAGCCGCGCCAATCCACAGTGGAACGACGCCGGCGCCTTCGGCCGCCCGCGGCCCTTCCGCTTCGGCGTCCCGACCCAGCTGGAGTTCCTCGGCTGCCCGGAAAGCCCGGCGCTGTTCGCGGCGGCCAAGGCGCAGCTGGAAGCCCTGGGTGGCGAAGCCGTACCGTTGGATCTTGCGCCCTTCCTGGAAGCTGCACGCCTGCTCTATGAGGGTCCCTGGGTGGCCGAACGCTACAGCGTGGTTGGCGCCCTGATCGAGGCCGAGCCGGACGCCGTACTGCCGGTGATCCGCGCCGTGCTGGAAAAGGCGCCCGGCACCAAGGCGGTGGACGCCTTTCGCGCCGGCTACCGCCTGCAGGCGCTGAAAGCCCGGTGCGACGCCCTGCTCGCCGAACTGGACTGCGTGCTCACCCCCACCTATCCGCGCCCGGTGACCCTGTCGGAACTGGCCGCCGAACCGGTCGCCCGCAACGCCGACCTGGGTTACTACACCAACTTCATGAACCTGCTGGACTACGCCGCCGTGGCCGTGCCGGCGGGCGTCATGGCCAACGGACTGCCCTGGGGCGTGACGCTGTTCGGCCGGGTCTTCACCGACCAGTACCTGCTGAGCCTGGCCGCGGCCCTGCAGGAAGCCCAGGGCCTGGCGCTGGTCGGGGGCGCCCTGCCGCACGCCAGCCTGCCGGCGCGTCCCGCCCGCCATGACCGTGCCCGCCTGGTGGTCTGCGGTGCCCACCTGCAGGGGCTGCCCCTCAACGGCCAGTTGCTCGCCCGCGGTGCCCACCCCCTAGCCCTGACCCGGAGCGCGCCGCACTATCGCCTCCACGCCCTGGCCGGCGGCCCGCCGCTACGCCCAGGCATGGTCCGGGTCGCCGAAGACGGCGCCGCCATCGAGGTGGAGGTCTGGGAGCTGCCCAGCAGCGAACTGGGCAGCTTTCTCACCGGCATCCCCGCCCCGCTCGGCCTGGGCAAGGTGGAACTGGCCGATGGCAGCTGGGAAACCGGCTTCATCTGCGAGCCCTATGGCCTGGCGGGGGCCGAGGACATCACGGCGCATGGTGGGTGGCGGGCGTGGTTGGCGAGTCGCAGCGCCCACTAGCGTAATCCCAGGCTCGGGAATCTGGATCGGGTCCCGAGCCCCGTGGGAAGCCATCAGCCGGCGTCTACCTCGCGCACCACCAGACGCTCCCCCTCCTGAATCGCCAGCAACCGGACAGCCATCGGCTGCGCTAGCAGACAGTCGGCCACCGCTGGCTCCAATAGCCGGCGCAGCCGCCGGACCAGATCGCGAGCGCCGAAGCGGGGATCGTGATCACGGGTCAGGAAGGCCCTGGCGCTGTTGTGCAGCTCCAGGCTTTTTCCCCGGCGGCCCAGACGCTGATTGAGCTTGTCCAGCTCGATGGCGAGCAGCCCGGGTAGCCAGTCCTGATCGATGCGCTCGAACGCCAGGATCCGCTCGATACGATTAAGAAATTCCGGATCGAAATGCGCATGCAGCGTCTCTTCCAGGATAGGTTCAGGATCCGCCGACAGCTTGAGCCAGCGCCGCCAGCCACGCGCGAAGCGGGTACGCTGCTGCTGGACGGCGCGGGCACCCAGGTTGCTGGTCATGAAGATGAGGCTGTTGCGAAAATCCAGTCGCTTGCTGCCGGCGCTGAGCACCAGCTGGCCGCTGTCGAGTACATTCAACAGGGTACGGATGACCTGGCGATCGGCCTTTTCCAACTCGTCGAACAATACGATGCCAGGGCGGCCGTAACTACCGGCGATGGCCTCGGCATCGAACAGCGTGGTGCCTTCCTTGCTGCCCACATAGCCGGGCGGCGCGCCGGCCAGGGCTGCGGCGTAGTGCTCCTGGGCCAGGGTGTTCATGTCGATGCGACATAGGGCATCTGCCCGACCATGAATAGCCTGGGCCAGCAGGCGCACGATCTCGGTCTTGCCGACCCCGGTGGGGCCAAGGAACAGACTGACGCCCAGGGGTCTTTCCGGATCACCGATGTCGGCCTTGACCACCTTGAGCAGGGCTTCCACCTCATCGAGCACTCTGGCCTGACCAAGGATGCGCGCTCGCAGCAGGACCATGACCGCTGCCGGCTCGAACAGGAACCGGGAGGGTAAAGGCGCCTGCCCCTCGCATGCGAGCTGGCCACGGTTATGCTCGATCAGGTCATTGACGAAAGGCATGGCCCGCTCCTCGCGCCGCTGGCGCTAACCCAGCTGACGTTCCTGACCGGGATGCGGTAATTTCCCCACCGGGCAGTCCGCTACACCGAGGGTGGAGCGCGTCATCCGCTCGACGTCGGCCTGGGCCTTCTGCGCATCCAGGACCCAGGTGCGATAGAAGTCGAAGGGACAGTCGGCCACCCCCTTGTCGCCGTCGCCGGAGTTGTAGACACCGGTGTAGCCGCGGTGCAGCAGCTTGAACAGGTGGTTCTGCGACTGGTCGTTGGCGCGGGCATCGCGAATCTGCGAGATCGACAGCTGGGCGTACTGAATGCCCATCTCCTCCTCGCCGCACTCACCGAGGGTGCGGCCATCGAAACCGATCAGCGCCGAATGGCCGAAGTAGCTGTACACCCCGTCGAAGCCGGTGGCGTTGGCCACCGCCACATAGCAGTTGTTGGCCCAGGCCATGGTCTTGGCCATCAGCACCTGCTGCTCCTTGGCCGGATACATGTAGCCCTGGCAACGTACGATCAGCTCGGCACCCTTCATGGCGCAGTCGCGCCAGATTTCCGGGTAGTTGCCGTCATCGCAGATGATCAGGCTGATCTTCAAGCCTTTGGGCCCCTCGCTGACATAGGTGCGGTCACCGGGATACCAGCCCTCGATGGGGCACCAGGGAATGCACTTGCGGTACTTCTGCACGATCTCGCCATGGTCGTCGATCAGCACCAGGGTGTTGTAGGGCGCCTTGTGCGGGTGCTCCTCGTGGCGTTCGCCGGTGAGCGAAAAGATCCCCCAGGTTCTGGCCTCGCGGCAGGCGGCGGCGAAGATCGCCGTCTCCTCGCCGGGGATGGTCGCGGCGGTGGCCATCATCTCGTCCTTGTCGTACATGATGCCCATGGTGCTGTACTCGGGGAACACTACCAGATCCATGCCCGGCAGGCCGAGCTTCATGCCCTTGATCATCGCGGCGATCTGCTGGGCGTTGGCCAGCACCTCCGCCTTGCTGTGCAGGCGTGGCATCCGGTAGTTGACGACAGCAACGCCGACGGTATCGGGGCTGCTGGAAACATCGCCGTGGCGCATGGAGTGGCTCCTTCGAAAGGGCTGGACCGGGAATCAGTGGCTGATCATCCAGGGGCGGGTTGACGGACTGGTCTTCAGGCCATGGGGATTGGCCTTGCTGCGGGCCGCCGGCTTGCTTGGCGCGCAGCAGCTGCAACCGGCGCCATGACTGCGCTTGGCCTGGTATTCCTCAAGGGATTGGGGCGCGTGGCGCGAACGCTCATTGGTCTCCTGGGCGCGACGCGCCCCGCGCGCCAGGGTCGCCAGGCCAGGGGCACTGAGGATCACCCGGGGGCTGGGCGTAGCACAGACGGGACAGCTGCAGGGATCGTCGCGCTGGGCCATGGGCCGCAGCAGGGTGAAATCCCCGCAGTCGGGGCAGTCGTATTCGTAGATCGGCATGACGGGCTCCTGGCGGCGGGGGCGCGACCGGCGGCCGCACCCGGGCGGCTCACTTGTCGTAGGCGATGGGCATGTCGATGCTGCCGTCCAGGTAGCGGGTCGGTCCGGCGGCAGTGGGATTGATGTCGAATTCGAAGATGTCCGTCGGCAGCCAGAGGGTGGCGCAGGCGTTGGGAATGTCGACCACCCCGCTGATGTGGCCCTGCACCGGCGCCGAGCCCAGCAGCGAATAGCCCTGGGCGCCGCTGTAGCCGAATTTCTTCAGGTACTCGATGGCATTGAGGCAGGCCTGCTGGTACGCCAGGTTGACGTCCAGGTAGTGCTGCTTGCCGGCGTCATCCACCGAGATGCCTTCGAAGATCAGGAAGTTGTTGTAGGTGGGCACGATGGGGCTGGGCTTGAAGATGGGATTCTTGATGCCGTACTTGGCCATGCCACCCTTGATCAGCTCGACCTTCATATGCACCCAGCCGGCCATCTCGATGGCGCCGCAAAAGGTGATCTCACCGTCGCCCTGGCTGAAGTGCAGGTCGCCCACCGAAAGGCCCGCGCCCTCCACATAGACAGGGAAGAAGATCTTCGAGCCACGCGACAGGTCCTTGATGTCGCAGTTACCGCCATGCTCGCGCGGCGGTACGGTGCGTGCGCCGGTAGCGGCTGCCGCGTCGCGGGCCGCGCCGGTAAGCTTGCCCATGTGGGCGGTCGCGGCGAACGGCGGATTGGCCAGGGGCGGTACCCGGGTCGGGTTGCTGTCGATCAACTCCTGCTCGCGGGCATTCCAGTTGGCCAGCAACTTGGGGTCCGGCAGGCAGCCGATCAGTCCGGGGTGGATGAGCCCGGCGAAGCGTACGCCGGGGATGTGGCGACTCTTGGTGAACATGCCCTCGAAGTCCCAGATGGATTTCTGCGCCGAGGGAAAGTAATCGGTGAGAAAGCCGCCGCCGTTCTGCTTGGAAAAGAAGCCGTTGAAGCCCCACTGGGACTCGGCCTTGGCGCCGATGTCGAGCAGATCGACCACCAGCAGGTCGCCCGGCTCGGCGCCCTTCACCCCTACCGGGCCGGAAAGATAATGCACGGTCGACAGGTCGACATCGCGTACGTCGCTCGCATCGTCGTCGTTCTTGATCGCGCCACCGGTCCAGTCGTAGGTTTCCAGGATGAAGTCATCCCCCGGCTTGACCCAGCAGGCCATGGGGATGTCCGGATGCCAGCGGTTGTGGACGTTCTCGTTGTCGGTGGCGGCCTGGTTAAGGTCAACTTTGATCAGGGTGTCGGTCATCGCGCAGCTCCTGGCTGTTGGCGGTAGCGGGAGGGTTCCAGGTCAGTCTCGGGGCTGGGATTGGGGCTGCAAATACGTCGGATGACGTAGGCGCAAACCCAGACAAGGCAAGGCTTGGACGGGATTACCAGGCAGCCGGAAGCGACCGCCGTGCTGCTGCAGGGCGGCCGCGCAGAGCGCCGGGATCAGACCGACAGATAGCGGCTGATGGTGGCCTCGTCGACTTTGTCGCGGGTTTCCTCGACCACGAAGCGGCCCTTCTCGATCACCAGAAAACGGTCGGCGATCTCGAGGGTGAAGGACAGCACCTGCTCTGACACCACGATGGTCAAGTCACGCAGGGCGCGGATCTCCTTCAGGGTGCGGGCGATGTCCTTGATGATCGAGGGCTGGATGCCCTCGGTCGGCTCGTCCAGCAGCAGCACCTTGGGATTGGTGGCCAGGGCGCGGGCGATGGCCAGTTGTTGCTGCTGGCCACCGGAGAGGTTGCCACCCTTGCGCTGGCGCATCTCATGCAGCACCGGGAACAGCGCATAGAGATCGTCCGGCACCTTGCCTCGCGCGGAGGCCGGTAGGCCGGTCTGGATGTTTTCCAGCACCGTCATGTGGGAAAAGATCATTCGCCCTTGCGGCACATAGGCGATGCCACGCTCGACGCGCTGGTGGGTCTCCAGCCGGGAGACGTCCTGGCCGTCCACCGCTACGTGGCCGCTCCAGGTCGGCAGAATACCCATCAGGCTGCGGAACAGGGTGCTCTTGCCCATGCCGTTGCGGCCCATGACGGCGACGATTTCCTTGTGCGCCACGTCCAGGCTGAGGTCGTGGAGGATGCGGCTCTGACCGTAGCCGGAGACGAGGTTCTGGATGGTGAACATGACCGGGTTCTCCCGTGATCGACTGCAGGAAAAGGGCTGGAGGCGAGGGCTCAGTGCCCCAGGTACACCTCGATAACCTTGGGATTGCTCTGCACCGCTTCCATGCTGCCTTCGGCCAGTACCTTGCCCTGGTGCAGCACCGTGACCTTGTGGGCGATGCTTTTGACGAATTCCATGTCGTGCTCGATGACCAGCACCGAGCGCCCCTGACTGATGCGGTTGAGCAGCTCGGCGGTCTGGGATCGCTCGGACACGCTCATGCCCGCCACCGGTTCGTCGAGCATCAGCAGCTCCGGGTCCTGCATCAGCAGCATGCCGATCTCCAGCCACTGCTTCTGGCCGTGGGAGAGCAGATCGGCCTGCTGGTGCAGCAGGTCGGCGAGAAAGATCTCCGCGGCCACCGCCTGCACCCGCGCGACCACCGCCGCACTGCGCTTGAAGAACAGCGCACCGAATACCTTGCGGCCTTCGGGATAGGACATCTCCAGGTTCTCGAACACCGTGAGATTCTCGTAGATCGAGGGGTTCTGGAACTTGCGGCCGACACCCGCGCGAACGATGTCGAATTCCTTCATCCGGGTCAGTTCACGACCGTTGAATTCGATGCTGCCGGCGGTGGCGCGGGTCTTGCCGCAAATCAGGTCCAGTACCGTGGTCTTGCCGGCGCCGTTGGGGCCGATCACCACGTGTACCTCGTTGCGGTCGACATAGAGATTGAGGTCGTTCACCGCCTTGAAGCCGTCGAAGGAGACGGTCAGGCCTTCGATGGCCAGTACCGGCTTGGCGAGCTGGAAACCGACGGGACTGGTAATCATGGCGTGGTCTCCAGGCGGGAGGCTTTGGTTGCCGTGTGCGGCGCTGACGAGGTGACGGGCGCGCTCGCCGGCTGGCGTCTCAGGCGTGCCACCAGGCGCTGCCCATGGCTCTTCCACAGACCGGCCAGGCCGTTGGGGAAATAGAGGACGACCACGATGAAGAGCCCGCCCATCAGGTACAGCCAGAGTTCGGGGAAGGATTCGGAGAAGTAGGTCTTGCCGAAATTCACCAGCAGCGCGCCGTACACGGCGCCCAACAGCGACAGCCGGCCGCCGACGGCGGCGAAGATGACCATCTCGATGGAGGGCACGATGCCGACGAAGGACGGCGACATGAAGCCCACCTGCAGGGCGAACATGGCCCCGCCCACCGCCGAGAAGGCCGCGGCCAGGCAGAACACGAAGATCTTGAAGCTGGCCACGTCGTAGCCGGAGAAGCGCACCCGCTCCTCCTTGTCACGCATGGCCACCAGCAGCCGGCCCAGCTTGGAGCTCAGGACGAAGCGGCCGACCAGGATGCAGCCGAACAGCAGCGCCGCGTTGACGAAGTAGAGGATCACCTTGGCGCTGTCCGAACGGATGTCCCAGCCCAGCAGCGTCTTCAGGTCGGTGATGCCATTGACCCCGCCGGTGAGGCCCTGCTGGCCGATGATGAGGATGGTCAGGATGGCGGCGATGGCCTGGGTCACTATGGAAAAGTACACGTCCCCTACCCGCCGCTTGAACATCGCCAGACCGATGATGAAGGCCAGCAGCACCGGAACCGTGATCACCGCCACCAGGGTGAAGCCGAAGCTGTGGAACGGCTGCCATAGCCAGGGCAGCTCGGTAATCTGGTTCCAGTCCATGAAGTCGGGAATGCCGGGGGTGGACTGGATCTTGGTGCTTTCCGGATCCGAGGCTTCGAGTTTGAGGAACATCGCCATGCAGTAGCCGCCGAGACCGAAGAAGATTCCCTGGCCGAGACTGAGGATGCCGCCATAGCCCCAGCAGAGCACCAGGCCGACCGCGACGAAGGCGTAGGTCAGGTACTTGCCGACCATGCTCAGGCGGAAGATGTCCAGGGTCAGCGGAAACACCAGCAGGATCAGCGCGGCCAATACCAGCAGGCCTAAGGTGCCCTGCCGGCCGCCGAGCAGGTTGTCGATTGCCTTGTTCATCGTGGACTCCCTACTTGCGGACTTTTGCCGAAAACAGCCCCTGGGGCCGCAGCATCAGGATGAGGATCACCGCCGACAGGGTCAGCACCTTGGCCATGGAACCAGAGAGGAAGAATTCCAGCAGCGACTGCGCCTGGGCGATCCCGAAGGCCGAGGCGATGGTGCCGAGCAGGCTGGCTGCGCCACCAAAGACCACCACCAGGAAGGTGTCGACGATATACAGCGAGCCCGAGGTCGGACCGATGGAGCCGATGGTGGTGAAGGCCGCGCCCGCCACCCCGGCCACGCCGCAGCCCAGGGCGAAGGTCAGGCGGTCTACGCGGCGGGTGTTGATACCCACGGCGCGAGCCATCACCCGGTTCTGCATGGTGGCGCGCACCTGCAGCCCCCAGCGCGAGCGGTACAGCATGAAGAACAGGGTCAGGGTCAGCAGCGCAGTCACGACCATGACGAACAGGCCGTTCTTGGGGATATCGATGCTGGCGGTCGGGCTCCAGGAGCCCATGATCCATTCCGGCAGTTCGGCACTGACCTCGCGGGCGCCGAATACCGAGCGAAACACCTGCTGCAGGATCAGCGACAGGCCCCAGGTGGCCAGCAGGGTGTCCAGCGGGCGCTGGTAGAGCCGGCTGATCATCGCCCACTCCACCAACCAGCCGATGGCGCCGGCGACGAAGAACGCCAGGATCAGGGCGAAAAAGAAGTAGTAGGGCTGCAAGGCCGGAAACAGGTGCAGGGTAAGCGAGGACATCACGTAGGTGGTGTAGGCCCCCACGGTGAGAAATTCGCCATGGGCCATGTTGATCACGCCCATCTGCCCAAAGATGATCGCCAGCCCCAGCGCCATCAGCAGCAACACGCAGAACACCGAAAGGCCGTTGAAACCCTGCATCACGGCGATCGCGCCGAAGTCGGATAAGCTTTCCATGGAGATCTTCCCGTGAAGGTGGACGGAGGCGTCCGTCAGGCGACGCCTCCGGTCAGGCAAGGCTTACTGGTAGCCTTTGGGGAAAGGATTGGGCTCGATCAGATCGGCGGATTCGTGGACCACCTTGAAGGTGCCGTCCGGTTGGATCTGGGCGATGCGCGAGCGGCTCCAAAGGTGATGGTTCTCGTGAACCTTCACGTAGCCTTCCGGTGCGGTCTTCAGCTCCAGGCCCGGAGACGCCGCGACCACCTTGTCGACATCGAAGCTGCCGGCCTTCTCCACCGCCATCTTCCACAACCAGGGACCGAGATAGGCCGCCTGGGTGACGTCGCCCACCACCGCACCCTTGCCGTACTTGGCCTTGAACGCCTCGACGAAGGCCTTGTTGTTGGGATTGTCCAGGGTCTGGAAGTACTTCATCGAGGAGTAGAAGCCGGCCATGTTCTCGCCACCGATGCCGAGCATCTCATCCTCGGTCACCGAGAGGGTCAGCAGAGTCTGCTTGGCCGAAGTGATGCCAGCCGCCTTGAGCTGCTTGTAGAAGGCCACGTTGGAGCCCCCGACGACCGCGGCAAAGACCACATCGGGCTTTTTCAGCTTGATCTTGTTGGTCAGGGAACCGAACTGGGTGCCGCCCAGCGGGTAGTACTCCTCCCCCACCACCTCGCCATGCAGCACGTTTTCAATGTGCTTGCGGGCGATCTTCATCGAGGTCCGCGGCCAGATGTAGTCCGAGCCCACCAGGTAGAACGTCTTGGCGCCCTTCTCCTTGGCCAGCCAGTCCAGCGCCGAGAGAATCTGCTGGGTGGCTTCCTGGCCGGTGTAGAAGACGTTCTTCGACTGCTCGAGGCCCTCGTAGAAGATCGGGTAGTAGAGCAGGCCGTTGTCCTTCTCGAAGATCGGCAGCACCGCCTTGCGCGAGGCCGAGGTCCAACAGCCGAACACCGCCGCGACCTTGTCGGCCTCCAGTAGCTTCTTGGCCTTTTCGGCGAAGGTCGGCCAGTCGGAGGCGCCGTCTTCCTGGATGATCTTGACCTGCCGCCCGAGCACCCCGCCCTGGGCATTGATCTGCTCGATCGCCAGCCGCTCGGCCTGGATGGCCCCGGTCTCGGAGATGGCCATGGTGCCGGTGGCGGAATGCAACTGGCCGACTGTCACGGTGGTATCGGTCACGGCCAGGCCGGTGGTATTGGCGGCGTCCGCCATCACGCCCTGGCTGAACACGCTGGCTGCCAACAGGGACAATGCCGCGGCGCCCAGTGCCAGGCGTCGCGGAAGACTGGATTTCACGCCCGCTGATCTGTGCATCTTGTCGCTCCTCTAGATGATGTGCAGGTCGCCCCCGGGGACCGGGACTGCGGCTTGCGCTGCGGAGCAAGGATGGGCCGGGACAGCAGGCGCGGAACATACGCAGGATGACGTAACGGCCTACGTCATCTGACGTACAGCCCGCTGCAACGCCCTGAGGCATGCTCTGTCTGTCGCGCGCCCGCGCGGGGCACGCCAGGCCGGGCAGACAGTGGCCACAGAGAGGCAGGAGGCCAAGACGGCCGAGGCATGGAACTTGCCTGAACACCGCCACGCAGACCCCAGGAGCCCTGCCGTGCAGCAGACCGGGACGCAACGCATCGCCAAGATCCGCAGGGACTACAACAGCTGGGTGGCCGACGAGACGCTGGAAGACTACGCCCTGCGCTACACGCCCCGGTCGTTTCGCAAGTGGTCGGAATTCCGCATCGCCAACACCGCCCTGGCCGCCGTGTCCTTTCTGGCCCTGGAAGCCATCGGTGGCGCCCTGGCGATCAGCTATGGCTTCACCAATACCCTCTGGGCCGTGCTGGCGGCGAGCCTGGTGATCTTTCTCACCGCCCTGCCGATCAGCTATTACGCGGCGCGCTACGGGGTGGACATGGACCTGCTGACCCGCGGCGCCGGCTTCGGCTACATCGGCTCGACCATCACCTCGCTGATCTACGCCAGCTTCACCTTCCTGTTCTTCGCGCTGGAAGCGGCGATCATGGCGCTGGCCCTGGAACTGTACTTCCGCATTCCGCTGGCCCTGGCCTATGTCATCTGTTCGATCATCGTCATCCCCCTGGTCACCTATGGCATCACCCTGATCAACCGCCTGCAGCTCTGGAGCCAGCCGCTCTGGCTGATCCTGCTGCTGTTGCCCTATGCCTTCGTCATCGCCAAGAATCCCGGGGCCCTGGCGGACTGGACCACCTTCGCCGGCCGCGAGGGCGAGGCCGGCGCCTTCAACCTGCTGTCCTTCAGCGCCGCCTGTACCGTGGCCCTGGCCTTGGTGACCCAGGTGGGCGAGCAGGTCGACTACCTGCGCTTTCTTCCGGAAAAGACCGCGCAGAATCGCCGGCGCTGGTGGGCGGCGCTGCTGATGGCCGGTCCCGGCTGGATAGTGCCCGGCGCCCTGAAGATGCTGGCCGGCGCCTTCCTGGCCTTTCTCGCCCTGCAGCACGAGATTCCCCTGGAGCGTGCCGCCGAACCTACCCAGATGTACCTGGTCGCCTTCGGCTACGTGTTCGCCTCGCCCGGCTGGGCCATGGGGGCCATGGTGCTGTTCGTCATCGTCAGCCAGGTCAAGATCAACCTGACCAATGCCTATGCCGGCTCCCTGGCCTGGTCCAACTTCTTCGCCCGGGTCACCCACAGCCACCCGGGAAGGGTGGTCTGGCTGGTGTTCAACGTGCTGATCGCCCTGATGCTGATGGAGCTGGGAGTGTTCGAGGCCATCCAGGAGGTGCTTGGGCTCTATGCCAACATCGCCATCGCCTGGATCGGCGCCGTGGTCGCCGACCTGGTGATCAACAAGCCTCTAGGGCTGTCACCCCGGCACATAGAGTTCAAGCGGGCGCACCTCTACGACATCAACCCGGTCGGCGTCGGTGCCATGCTGCTCGCCTCGCTGCTGTCCGGTCTGGCTCATGCGGGGCTGTTCGGCGCCCTGGCGCAAGCCGCCTCACCCTTGGTATCCCTGGTTTCCGCGCTGATCTGCGCGCCGCTGCTGGCCTGGCTCACCCAGGGCCGCTACTACATTGCCCGGACCAGCGTGCTGAAGTTGCTGCATCCCGCGCAGGTCCATCTGGAATGCGTGCTCTGCACCAATGCTTTCGAGCGCGAAGACATCGCCTTCTGCCCTGCTTACGGCGCGCCCATCTGCTCGCTCTGCTGCGCCCTGGATGCCCGCTGTGGCGATCTCTGCAAGCCCAGGGCGCGCCTCGCCGAGCAGGTCGACACCCTGCTGCGCTGGCTGCTGCCGAACACCTCGGTGCCGCGCCTGCATACCCGCCTGGCGCACTATCTGGGCGTGCTGCTGGTCATGGTCGGGCTGATGTTCTGCGCCCTGGCGCTGATCTACAGCCAGGTCTCCCAGGGGCTGCAGGTCGATGAGCGTCACCTGTTGTATCAGGGATTCTTCAAGGCCTTCATGGTGCTCACGCTGTTTGCCGGCGCCCTGGCCTGGTGGGTGGTGCTGACCCGCGAGAGCCGCCATGTGGCGCTGGAGGAATCGACCCGGCAGACCGCGCTGCTGATGCAGGAGATCGAGGCGCACCGCAGGACCGACGAAGCGCTGCAGCGGGCCAAGGAGGCTTCCGAAGCCGCCAACGCGGCCAAGAGCCGCTACGTTACGGGCTTGTCCCACGAGTTGCGCACGCCGCTGAACAGCATCCTCGGCTATACCCAGATCCTGCAGCGTGATCCGGCCAGCAGCGGCCATCAGCTGGATGCCCTGGCCACCATCTACCGCAATGGCTCGCACCTGCTCTCGCTGATCGACGGCCTGCTCGACGTGGCCCGGATCGAAGCGGGCAAGCTGCAGCTGGAACCCTCGGAGATTCCCTTTCCGGAGTTTCTCGAACAGCTGCAGCAGATGTTCACGCCCCAGGCCCAGGACAAGGGTCTGAGCTTTGCCCTCGAGGTCGGGGGACGCCTCCCCGCCGTGGTGCGCGGCGATGAAAAACGGGTGCGGCAGATCCTCATCAATCTGCTCGGCAATGCCGTGCGCTACACCGACCAGGGTGGCGTGATCCTGGCGGTCACCTATGCGCGGGAAACCGCTACCTTCGAGGTCATCGACAGCGGTCTGGGCATCGCCGCAGAGCAGCTGGAGCGGCTGTTCCAACCCTTCGAACGGGGTGATCCGCTGCGCCAGGACAACGGCCTGGGACTGGGTCTGACCATCACCCGCATGTTGGTGACGTTGATGGGCGGCGCCCTTGACGTGACCAGCACGCCCGGCCAGGGCACCCGCTTCGTGGTGCGCCTGTTCCTGTCCGAGGTACGGGTGCCCCAGGCGCTGGTCCACGTCGAACACAGCATCAGCGGCTATCAGGGCCCGCGACGCCGGGTGCTGCTGGTGGACGACCACCTGGATCACCGCCGGGTGCTGGCCGGCATGCTCGAACCTCTTGGCTTCGAACTGGCGGAGGCCGCCAATGGCCAGGACGCCATCCGCCAGGTTGCCCTCTGGCAGCCGGACCTCATCCTCATGGATCTTTCCATGCCGCTGCTGGACGGACTGGAGACCAGCGCGCTGATCCGCCGCAATGGCCTGTCCAGGGCGCCGATCATCGTCATTTCCGCCAATGCCTTCGCCGTTGATCGCGAACGCAGCACCGCGGCCGCCTGCGATGATTACCTGGCCAAACCGGTCCATACGCCGCAGCTGCTGGAAAAGATCAGGATGCACCTGAATCTGACCTGGCTGGAGCGGACCGCCGGACCGCCTGGCGCACGATCGATTTCGCTCCAACCGCCGAGCGCTGCCAGTCTGGAAGCGTTACAGGAGCTTGGGGCGCTGGGCTATGTGAAAGGCATCCACGCCTGCCTGGACCGCATCGAGCGCGAGGAGCCGGCCAGCGCCGCCTATGTCGATACCCTGCGCGCACTGGTGAAACGCTTTCAGCTCAACGACTTCAATCGCCGTCTCAAAGACGCGCTGCAGCCGGCCGACCTGCCCCTGGAAGGAGAGAATCCATGACCGCCGCCCTACCGCCCAGCGTGGTGCTGATCGTCGATGACACGCCAGACAACCTCGCCCTGCTCTCCGACGCCCTGGACGCCAGCGGCTACATGGTGCTGGTGGCCCTGGACGGCGCCAGCGCCCTGGAACGCATGCAGCGCCGCCGCCCGGACGTGGTGCTGCTGGACGCCATGATGCCCGGGCTGGATGGCTTCGAGACCTGCCGGCGGATCAAGGCCCAGGCCGAACTGGCCGACATCCCGGTGCTGTTCATGACCGCCCTGACCGAGAGCGAGCACGTGGTGGAGGCCTTCGCCGCGGGCGGCATCGACTACGTGACCAAGCCACTCAAGACCGATGAGGTCTTGGCACGAGTCGCCGCCCACCTGCGCACGGCGCGCGAACTCCAGGCGGCGCGCAGCCTGCCAGCGAGCCGCCCGCATGCCAGGACCGCGCTGGACCTGGCGCCGCTCAGCAGCCGCTACCAGCTGACCGGCCGCGAGGTCGAGGTGCTGCACTGGGTCGCCTGCGGCAAGACCAATCGCGACATCGGCGACATCCTCGGCCTCTCGCCCCGCACGGTGAACAAGCACCTGGAACACGTCTACGTGAAACTCGGGGTAGAAACGCGCACCGCGGCGGCGACCCTGGCCATCGCGACGTGCCGCTAAGCGTTCGGGCGCCGTCAAGCACCTCCCAGGGACCGCTGTCAGCTAATGCAGGAGCGGAGAATCACTGCCGCTACCTAACTGCAGGACGTTGCCAAGCTAGGCACGCTCGTCCTTGGCGGTATCCATGACGATGTAGCTGACCACCGAATGGACATGGGGCAGTACGCCGAGAACCTGGGTATGGAAGGTGCGATAGGCACTCATGTCGGCGACCTCTATGCGCAACAGATACTCGACCGCGCCGGTGACGGTGTGGCACTCGACCACATCCGCCGAATCGCTGATGGCCGCTTCGAAGGCATCCAGCACCGCGCGGGAGTGAGAGGACATGCCCACCGCAACGTAGACGACGAAGCCGATGCCCAGCAGCGATCGATCCACCACCGCTCGATAACCCTTGATGACACCGGAGCGCTCCAGCTCCTGTACGCGCCTGAGGCAAGCCGAGGGCGACAGTCCTACCCGTTCAGCCAGCTTGACGTTGGTCTGTCGAGCATCCCGTTCGAGCTCACGCAATATTCGGCGATCAAGACGATCTACTTTGATCATTAATTGCACTCCAGCCGTCCAGGAAGAAGTTTATGCAATCCTATATAGATATCAAAGCAATAAAATACGACCTAATTTTCTAAAGCCGCACTACCGTTGCCATGACCGATCTCGCCGTCCTGCTGCCCTTTCTGCTGTTTTGTTTCATCCTCACCGCGACTCCAGGTCCCAATAACGTCATGGTGCTCGCCAGCGGCGCCCAGGTGGGCGTGAGACGTACGCTGCCGCTAATTGTCGGGATCGCCATTGGGGTAGCGCTGCAGTTGGCGGTAGTGGGTCTTGGTCTAGGCGTAGTCTTTGCCGCCCTACCCGGCCTGCATCTGCTGCTGAGCATTCTGGGACTGGCTTATCTCCTGCTGCTGGCCTGGCGTATCGCTACCTGCGGACCTATTCGGCTCGACGCCGAGGCCACCACGCCGATGGGCCTGCTGGGCGGCGCGGCCTTCCAGTGGATCAATCCCAAGGCCTGGACGGTATCCATCAGCGCAGCGGCCACCTATATACCGGTGCAGCATCACCGCCTGGACGTGATGCTGGCCGCTACCCTGTTGGCGCTGGTGAGCCTTCCCTGTGTAGGGATCTGGGCGCTCGCCGGCAGCGTCCTGCGTAATGGGTTGGCCGATGAACGCCGCGCCCGCTGTTTCAATCTGGCCATGGCCGTCACGCTGCTGGTCGCCACCTTGCCGCCGCTCTATCAGCTTTTCACCCACTGACTAGGAAAACGGTTCTTCGCGGCTGTGGGAAGGTCGCCGGTGGCACACCCAAGCAACGCTCCTGGCGCAGACAGATCCGTTCCTGGCGATGAGCCGCACTCATGTCATCGTGAGCGACGGGCACTATTCAATATCCGGTCTGGCTGCTATCCATGATGCCCGACAGCGCTCCTGCGCCAGAGCCGCGGCCCTCTCCTCTCACCTAGATGATAGATACACACGATGTCCACGCCTTATACCGACCGCTACGACCTCCCCTTGTCGACCTTCTCTGCCCACGCCGCCGAGCGCTACCAGGCCGGTGTCGATCTGCTGCTGTCGCTCTGGCCGGGGGCGGCCGAGGCGCTGGACGAGGCCATCGCCGCCGATCCTGATTTCGCCCTGGCGCTTGCAGCGCGGGCGCGGCTGCAGCTGATCGACAACCAGGCCGGCGCCGCCCGGGAGGCCATCGCGCGGGCGCAGCGGCTGGTCGAGCGGCGCGGCACGGAGCGCGAGCGCCGCCATGTGCAGGTCCTGCAGCGGCTGATCGCCGGTGAATCCGCCCAGGCGCTGCAAGATGCGCTGGCGCATGCCGACCGCTGGCCGCGGGACATCCTGATCCTGGGCTTGCCCCTGGGTGCTTTCGGCCTGCTGGCATTTTCCGGGCGGGCCGATCACGATCAGGCACGGGTCGATCTCTGCGAGCGCCATGCCCGCCATTTCGCTGCGGATGACTGGTGGTTTCTGACCTACCGCGGCTGGTCCCTGGGCGAGAACGGCGAGGTGGTGCGGGGCCGTACGCTCACCGAGCGGGCGCTGGAGCTACGCCGCCACAACGTCAATGCAGCCCATGCCCTGACCCATGTCCTGCACGAATCCGGCGACAGCCCGGCCGCGCAGGCCCTGATCGCAGGCTGGCTGCCCGAGTACCCCCATCACGGTACCCTGCATGGCCATATCGCCTGGCACGGCGCCCTGGTGGCCCTCGAACAGGGCGACAGCCAGGGCGCGCTGGACCTCTATCAGCGCTTCGTAGCGCCAGCCGCGTCCACCGCCGGTCCGCTCAACCGGGTCAGCGACAACGCCTCCTTTCTCTGGCGCCTGGGGCTTTATGGCCACGAGGTGCCAGCCGACCTCTGGCAGGCTACTGCGGCCAGTGCGTCCGGGCTGTTCCAGCAACCGGGGCTGGCTTTCGCCGACGTCCATATGGCCCTGATCGCCGCGGCGACCGGGGATCGGCAGGCGCTGGAAGAACGCGTGGCCGGACTCGAAGCCCGCCTGTGCGACGGCACTCTTTCCGCCGGACCGGTCGTCCCCCTGCTCTGCCGCGCCTTGCTGGCCTTCGCCGACGAGGACTATGACGGCTGCGCACGGCTGCTGGAGCCGCTGCGCACGGATGTCGCCCGCATCGGTGGCAGTGGCGCCCAGCGCGAGGTCATCGAAGACACCCTGCTGGTCGCCCTGCTGCGCGGGGGCGACCACACCAAGGCAGGCGTACTGCTGGACGAGCGCCTGCACCGGCGGCCTTCGACCCGCGACCGGCACTGGCGGGCCAGCCTTGCATCCTGATCCGGGATGTTCACGGACTACCCGGTGATCAGTTTTACCTTATCTCTTTATCTGTAGACGCAATTTCATTATATTTGCATCTACAGATTGGAGAGTCCTATGTCCCAGGTCGTTGCCGTTGAACAGTTTTCGAAAAGCCAGAGCACGGCCGGCCTACGGGCAGCGCTCAACATTCTGGACAGATGGCAGGCCTCCAGTGAGCAGAGTTGCCGCATCTTGCGCATCTCGCGCAGCACCTACACCCGGGCCTTGCAGCGGGAAGGTAACTGGGCGGTGAGTCTGGATGCCGATCAGCTCCAGCGTGTCAGCCTGGTGCTGAACATGCATTCCGCGCTACGCCTGGTCTTCGACAACCCGGAAAACGTCTACGGCTTCGTCGCCATGGCCAATCACAATGAGTTCTTCAATGGCCGTTCGCCGCTGGAGATCATGGCCCAAGGTGACATGATCTCCCTCTATGAAACCTTCCGGCGTATCGACGTCCTGCGCGGTGCCGGATGGTGAAGCTGGAGGACCTGCCCCTGCTGGCCGATGAGCGTCTACAAGGGCATCGCCTGGTCAACTCCAAATTCCCGCCCATCCACCTGTTCGACGATGTTGCCAATGCCGAAGATTTCGCCGTGCTCCATCAGTTACAGGTGTTGACCAACCCGCGCCTACAAAACGAGCTGGGGCGTCTGGAGCTGATTCCCCGCGAACAGATTCCCTTCGGCATCTCGGGTTGCTCCTATGCGACAGCGCCCTTCACTCACGTCAATCCAGAGGGTTCGCGCTTCAGCGATGGCACCTTCGGCGTTCTCTATCTGGCCGACCATCCCGATACCGCCCTTGCCGAGGTTCGCTATCATCAGCAAGCGTACTGGTCGAAGGTGCCCGCGCTGAAATACGAGCGGTTCGTCTTCCGCAATCTTTCGGTGAGCTTCTCTGAAGAGGGCTTCCGCGATGCCCTGGTGCTGGCAGCGACCGATGCCCTCTACCACCCCGCAGACTACGGCGCGGCGCGTAGTCTTGGCGCCGCCGCCAAACGCGCCGGCTGCCCAGGCCTGCGCTATCGCTCGGTGCGGCGTCCCGGCAACCACTGCTGGGCATTGCTGACCCCAGGACGGATCAGTGCGGTGGTCCAGGCGGCGCCGGTTGAGATGATCTGGAACGGCGGCATCATCAGCGTCAATCGCCTCACCGCCGTGCCGGGCGAGCCGACCTGATCAGGTAGCGCCCCCTCAGGCGTGGGTCAGATACCACCGCCAGTCCTGCTCCCCCACCTCGGCCATGAATTGCCGGTATTCCGCGCGCTTGATGGCGAGGTAGACCTCGATGAACCGCTCCCCCAGCGTCTCCTTGATCCACGCAGAGCGCTCCAGCGCCTGCAGCGCGGTCAGCCAGTCGGTGGGCAGCAGGTCGGTAGCCTGCTCGTAGCCATTGCCGACGATGGCGGGTCCCGGGTCACGCTCGTCACGGATGCCTTCGTGGATGGCGGCGAGGATGGCCGCGGCGGCCAGATAGGGATTGGCATCGGCGCCGCAGATGCGGTGCTCGATATGGCGACTGCTGGCCGGACCGCCGGGCACGCGCAGGGACACGCTGCGGTTGTTGACCCCCCAGCTCTTGGCCAGCGGCGCGTAACTGTTGGCCTGGAAACGGCGGTAGGAGTTGGCGTTGGGACAGAAGATCGCCAGGGCATCCAGCATCCGGTGCTGCATGCCGCCGATGGAATGG
This sequence comes from Pseudomonas sp. 313, assembly GCF_000316965.1. NCBI lineage: Bacteria > Pseudomonadati > Pseudomonadota > Gammaproteobacteria > Pseudomonadales > Pseudomonadaceae > Pseudomonas > Pseudomonas sp. 313. The sequence goes on along the minus strand of NZ_ANBZ01000040.1, from coordinate 12,065 downwards.
CGCAGCAGCGGCGTGCCCTGCGGGTCCTCGCTGGCATAGAGGTTGTTGCCCTCGGCATCGGCCAGGCTGACGTGCAGGTGCAGGCCGCTGCCCGCCTGGTCGCCGAACGGCTTGGCCATGAAGCAGGCCTGCAGGCCGTGGCGGTTGGCCACGCCCTTGACCAGGCGCTTGTAGCGAATGCCTTCGTCGATGGCCTGGAGGGCATCGAAGCGGTGCAGCAGGGTCAGTTCGAGCTGGCCGGGGGCGTATTCGGAGATGGCCGTGCGCACCGGCAGGCCCTGCACCTCGCAGGCGGCGTAGAGGTCATCGAGAAAGGGCTGCAGCTGCTCCAGTTCGTAGACCCCATAGACCTGCGGCGAGCCGGGTCGCACGCCATTCATCTGCAGCGCCGGTTGCGGCCTGCCCTGGGCGTCACGGGTGCGGTCGAGCAGATAGAACTCCAGCTCCACCGCCATCACCGGCTGGAAGCCGTCGGCCTGCAGCCGCTCGATCACCCGCACCAGGGCATGCCGGGGATCGGCGGGGGTGGCCGGCAGCCCCTGGGTCGGGTGCATGCTCACCTGCACCTGGCCGGTCGGGGTGCTGCGCCAGGGTTGCAGGGTCAGACTGCCGGGCAGCGGATAGGTCCAGCAGTCGACATCGGCGACCTCCCAGACCAGGCCGGTGGCCTCGACGTCTTCGCCCTGCAGGGTCAGCGCCAGGATGGAGCTGGGCAGCGGCCGGCCCTCCTCGTAGATGGCCAGCAGTTCGTCACGGTGCAGCAGCTTGCCGCGCGGCACGCCATTGGCATCGATCAGCATGAGTTCGATGCTGCGCACCTCGGGGTGGGCGGCGAGGAAGTCGCGGGCTTCCTGGGCGTCGGCGAAGTTCATGGCTGGCACTCCCGGGCGCCGGGCAGCGCCAGGAGCTCGGCAAGGCCCTGGTCGAGGGTGGCCAGCAGGCGGTCGACGTCCGCCGCTGCGAGATCCGGGCAGCACAGGGTCATGTTGTGGAAGGGGGTGATGAGGATGCCCCGGTTGATCAGGTAGAGATGCAGCGCCTGCTGCAGGCTGTCGTGGAAGGCGGCTTCCGCCTCGGCGCCGGTGGTGGGCGGTGTGGCGCAGAACTGGAATTCGCAGCGGGCGCCCAGTTCGGTCACCGACCAGGCCAGGCCATGGCGGGCGATCACCTCGCGCAGGCCGGCGGCCAGTCGCGCCGCCAGCGGCAGCATCCGCGCATAGGCGGCCGGGGTCATGACCTCTTCCAGGCTGACGCGCAGGCAGCGCATGGCCAGGGCATTGGCCGACAGCGTGGTGCCCATGCCGCTGTGCCCATGGCCGTGGCTGGTCTCGCTGGCGTGCTGCTGCGCCAGGCGCATGGCCTGGGCCATCTCGTGGCTGCAGCCATAGGCCGAACAGGGGACGCCCCCGGCGATGGGTTTGCCGAAGGTGATGAAGTCCGGCTGCAGATTCCAGGCGCGGGTACAGCCGCCGGGGCCGGTGGACAGGGTATGGGTCTCGTCGATGATCAGCAGGGTGCCGTATTGCCGGGTCAGGGCGCGGACCTGGTCCATGAAGCCCGGAGCGGGCAGCACCATGCCGATGTTGGTCATGGCCGGTTCGCAGATCAGCGCAGCGACGTCGCCCTTCGCCAGGGCCGCCTCCAGCGCGGCCAGGTCGTTGAAGGGCACGGCCCGGCTGGTCTCGGCCAGGTTGTGCGCCTGGCCGATCAGGCCGCCGCGGTGCACGGTGCGCCCCTCCTGATGGCGCACCATGACATCGTCGACGGTACCGTGGTAGCAGCCGTCGAACACCAGCAGCATCTTGCGATTGGTGATGGCGCGCGCCCAGCGGATGACATAGCGGTTGGCGTCGGTGGCAGTGGTCGCCACCTGCCAGAACGGCAGGCCGAAGCGCTCGGCGAGCAGCTCCCCGGCGACCACGGCATCCTCGCCGGGCAGCATGGTGGTGAGTCCACGCGCGCCCTGCTCGGCCAGGGCCCGAGCGATGGGCGCCGGCGAATGGCCGAACATGCTGCCGGTGTCGCCCAGGCAGAAGTCGATGTACTCGTGGCCGTCGACGTCATGGAAGCGCGCACCCTGGGCATGGCTGACGAACAGCGCACTGGGCATCGACCAGTCGTTCATCCAGTGCATGGGCACGCCGCCGAACAGTGAGTGCCGGGCCCGCTCGGCCAGGGCGAGGGATTTAGGATTGCGCGCCAGGAAGCGCTCGCGTTCAGCCGCGACGAAGATCTGGACGGCGGCTTCGCTGATACCACTGGTGGTCATGTCGGACTCCTCTTGGGGTTGAGGGCGGCTCGGCCCGGGCTCAGTGCCCGGCCGAGACGCCGCAATCGATGGCCAGGTCGGCGCCGGTGATGGAGCGGGCGGCGGGTTGGCACAGGAAAAAGGCCAGTTCGGCGACTTCCTCGGGTTGGATGAAGCGCGCCTGCTCGCCTTGCGGATACTTCTCCAGCAATTCCTGCAGATAGGCGGCGGGATCGCCATTGCCGTAGCGCTCGGCCTGAAAGTTCAGCATGGGCGTCGCCACATCGCCGGGCGAGAGGCTGTTGCAGCGCACCCCGCTGGGCGCCAGGTCCAGTGCCAGGGCCTTGGTCATCAGGGTCACCGCGCCCTTGCTGGCGCAGTAGACGGCGGCGTTGCGGTTGCCCTGGCGACCGGCATCGCTGCTCAGGTTGACGATGGCGCCGCGAGTTTCCCGCAGCGCGGGTATGGCCGCGGCGCAGAGAAAGAAGCTGGCCTTGAGATTGACGTCCAGCACCAGGTCGAAGTCTTCCTCGCTGAAGGTTTCCGCCGGGCCTTCGCGCCAGACGCCGGCGCAATTGACCAGGGCGTCGAGTCGACCCAGGCGGTCCAGAACGCGGGCGACCACCTCCCGGCTCGCGCTCGCGTGGCGCAGGTCGGCGGCGTGCTGACCGGCAAGGCGGCCGTCGGCCTGTAGCGTCGCCAGGGCCGCGCCGTCGAGATCGGTGCCAAAGACCCGCCAGCCCGCCTGCAGGAAATGCTCGCGCACCGCCCCCCCGATGCCACCCAGTACCCCACTGACCAGTACGACCGGCTGCATGTCAGGCCCCCTTGTTTTCGATGCGGCTGTTGCCGCCGTCCACCACCAGGTACTCGCCGGTGATGTAGCTCGCCTCGGGCGAGGCCAGGAAGGCCACCGCCGCGGCGACCTCGGCAGGACGACCGGCGCGGCCCACGGGGACCCGGGTCGCGGCCTGCAATTCTTCCGGTAGGCTAGAGGCGGTCTCGATCCAGCCAGGGGCGACGGCGTTGACCGTGATGCCCTGCCCGGCCACCTCCAGCGCCAGGCTCATGTTCATGCCGACCATGGCCGCCTTGGCCGCGCTGTAGGCCGCCGCCTGCGGAATGCCCGCCCGGGTGCCGGTGGCGGAACTGACGTGGACGATGCGGCCATAGCCGCGCGCCTGCATGCCGGGCAATACGGCACGGGTCAGCAGGAAGGCCGTGGTCAGGTTGCGCGCCAGGGTCAGATTCCAGTCGGCCAGGGTCATCCGCGCCACCTCCACCAGGGGCTCGGGACTGCCCTGCATGGTCATGCCGGCGTTGTTGACCAGGATGTCGATGCGGCCCCAACGCGCCTCGGCCCACTGGCAGAAGTCGCCAACGGCGGCCTCCTCGGTGAGATCCAGGGCCTGACCTTCAGCGGTGAAGCCGGCGGCGCGCAATTCCGCCACCCGTTCGGCGATGCGCGCACTGCTGGCGGTGACGATCAGCCGTGCCCCCGCCGCGCCCAGGCGGCGGGCTATCGCCATGCCGATGCCGGCTTCGCTGCCGGCACCGCTGATCAGGGCCACCTGGCCCGCCATCGACTCGCTCATGTCGCTGTCTCCATCGTTGTCTGACTGGACTCTAAGCCTGTCTGGCTGATACAAAAAGACGATCGTTATCAGCGAAATTGACGACCATGGCCTTCACCAGCGAAACGCTTCGGGTCTTCCTCGCCGTGATCGACGAGGGCTCCTTTTCCGCAGCGGCCCGCGTCCTCGGGCGGGTGCCGTCAGCGGTGAACATGGCGATTTCCCAGCTGGAGGCCGAGCTGGACCTGGTGCTGTTCGATCGCGCCACCCGCAAGGCGCTACCGACGCCTGCGGCCCGTGCCCTCGAACCTCAGGCGCGGCAGGTGGCCAGCCAGCTCACTCTGCTCGACGCCCATGCCCTGCAGCTGCACGCAGGGCTGGAGCGGCGCTTCGTGCTGGTGATGGCGCCGGAGTTGCAGACGGGTGCCTGGAGTCGGCCGCTGGTGACCCTGGCCGAGGAATTTCCGGCGCTGGAAATCGAGATCCGCTCGGCGGCGCGCGCCGAGGCGATCCGCCTGCTGCACGAGGGCAGCGTCGACATGGCGCTGATCTTCGAGCGTCCGGGAATCAACGAGCAGGAAGGCTTCGCCGAGGCCGGCAGCCAGTTGCTCACGGCGGTGGCGGCACCTGGCTATCCTGCCTCCCGCCAGGATCGACCTCTGGGCGAAACGCTGATGGCCGATACCCGCCAGATCGTGGTGGCCGGCGGCGACCGCAACGCCTCGGATCCGCAAATCGTGCTGTCGCAACGGGTCTGGCTCACCGACAGCTATCTGGCGACGCTGGACCTGGTCCAGGCGGGGCTGGGCTGGGCCTATCTGCCCCATCCGCTGGTGCGTCCGCTGATCGCCTCCGGCCTGCTCGAACAGGTGCAATTCGACAACATGGCCAGCCAGATCCGTCGCTGGATCGACGTCATCTGGATCAAGAACCGCCCCCAGGGTCTGGGCGCGCGGCGCTATCTGCAGCTCTTGCGCGAGCAGATCGGCACCAAGCCGGCGTAGCGGCCTGGGCAAGGCTGCCTTCGCCTTGCCCAGGACTCCGCATTGGATTTGGCAGGTTTCCAGTTGCCCAGGTAGCATACGCGGAACGATTCTCATCTAAAGCTGCAGCTGTCCAGGAATAGCGATGTTCGACTTAAACCAAGCAAGCTTTTCGCTCAACGGTCGGGCCTTGCTGCATCCAGTATCTCTGCAACTGCCCCGCGGCCGGACCGTTGGCCTGATCGGCCACAATGGCTCGGGAAAGTCTACGCTGCTCAAGTTGCTGGCTCGTCAGCTCACGCCCTCCGGCGGCACCCTGACCCTGGATGGTGAGGACCTCACCGCCTGGAAGACCCAACGCTATGCCCAGCAGGTGGCCTATCTGCCGCAACAGTTGCCCGCCGCGGAGGGCATGAGCGTCCGGGAACTGGTCGGCATGGGCCGCTATCCCTGGCACGGAGCCCTTGGCCGCTATGGGCAAAAGGATCGCGATCACGTCGAACGGGCAATGCAGCTGACGGGGACCGATAGATTCGCCGAGCAACTGGTGGATACCCTATCGGGCGGTGAGCGACAGCGGGTGTGGCTGGCGATGTTGCTGGCGCAGGACACCCGCTACCTGCTGCTCGACGAGCCCACCTCGGCGCTCGATATCGCGTACCAGGTCGAGGTTCTGCAGCAGATCCAGACGCTGGGCCGGCAACTGGATCTCGGCATCATCCTGGTACTACACGAAATCAACATGGCGGCGCGCTATTGCGACCACTTGATCGCCCTGCGTGCGGGTCGGGTATTGGTGGAAGGCAGCCCCGCCGAGTTGATGAACGCGGCGACCTTGCAGGCCATCTATGGCATTCCCATGGATGTCCTGCCGCACCCCCATGATGGTACCCCGTTGGGCTTTCACTGCTAGGTCCTGTAAGAAAAGTGCCTACGCGCGCTGATGCTTCGTTGAAAGGCCTGGATCGCCAGGCCGATCGCAATGCTCGTTTACCGCTCTTAAACCCGAGCGCGGGGCCGAACGCTTCCTAGCCTTTTCGTGGGGCCGCCTAGGCCTCGCCTGATCTTCGCTCGGCGACTTTTCGTACCGAATCTAGGCAGCAGGCTGCGGGTCCTTGAGCAGCGGGCAATTGCTGCAAAGTTCTTCTTCCGGCAGGCGGTAGCGGATGCAGCACACCCGTCGCTGCCGCCATTGCCAGGACTTTTGCTCGGCGCTTCCCGCCAGGGGCAGTTCGACGTAGATCACCGGCTTGAACAGCGGATTGCGCGCGCCCTGGGCATCGGTCGGTTGTTCGAGCCAGTGCTCGAAGGGCGGTAGCGCGCCGGCCTGGGGTCGCGCCTTGCGCAATTCGCCAACAAACCATTCCAGGTAGTTGCCGGCATTGCTCCAGAGCACCTTGGGCGACACCCTGATCTGCGCACAGGCGCCATCGATGAAGGGGCGCAGATTCTCCAGCACCAGCGGCTGGAGGACATCCGGGTGGTCCACGGCAAAGGCCTCGCCCGCGTGGGGCAGGACGAAGGCTTCCGGCACCCGGTCCTCGTTCAACACCAGTCCCAGCTGGTCCACCGCCAGGGGCAGCCGCCAGCGCAGCAATAGCGCCGCCGCCACGACCGGGGGAATCAGCCGGGAAAAGTAGTACTTGGACCAGACCGAGAGCAGCGCCCGCCGATCCAGCTCCGGAGCCCCGCCGTAGCTGTCCAGCAGGTCCGGCAACCCTTCTTCGAGCAAGAAGCTCAGCGGGACCACCGACTCTCCTGCCGTAGGTAGCCGCAGTACCGGGGCGAACGCCTGGAGAGGACCGGTGAACAGAGGGGCCAGAACAGGAATCATCGGGTGCGCGATCCGACAGCGAGGAGATCAGGATTCATCCGCTTACCTTAGGCCGCTGCCCGGTCACGGCCAAGCTCTCCGGCGCCAGCCCCCTCATGCCAGCACGCAATGGTCGAAGAAGCGCTCGCGCTCGAGCAGCATGAGCGCCGCGCGCTTGTGGGGAAAGTCGAACTCTTTCTGCCGATAGAAACCCTGGCGTTGCAGATGGCCGATCATCCGCTCGTTATCGGCACGGGGCTCGCAGACGATGCGCCGGGTGCGCGGTTCGTCCAGCAGCAGGTAATGCACCAGCGCCGGCAGCCAGCAGGCCACTCGCTGGGGGCCGCGCAGACTGTCCTCTCCCACCAGCATGTGGATGCCACGATCGTAGTCATCCACGGCGTAGAACGGCGCGATGCGGTCTTCGGCCGCCCAGTAGGCTTCGAAGTAGGCGAAGGGCTGATCGTCCAGGCTGCCGACCAGGGTCAGTACATGGGGATCGGCGGCCTGGCGTTGCAGATAGGCTCGGTGTTGCTTGAGGCTGCCCTCCTCCTGCCAGAAGGCCGCCACGCGCGGCTGATTCTGCCAGCGATGAAACAGCGGCAGGTCATCCTCCACCGCCAGGGCGCGCAGGACGATCCAGGCGCCCAGCCGATGGTCGTAGCGGCGATAGACCTCTCCCGTCGGCTTGGGTGGGCGGCTGGGGTGACGGCGCTGGCCGGTGAGCTGGGCCAAGGCTGGATAGCCCGCGCTGCCCGGCTGGCGCAACCAGGGCTGCGGCCGCTGCCAGAATTGGGCGCGCCAGGTCCGCCAGCCGCCCTCGGCGTCCTGGGTCAGCAGTCCCTGGCGCACGGCCTCGGGCAGCGCCGGCAGTCCCTCCCAGAGCAGTGCCGGCGCCTCGGGCGCGCGCAGCAGCAAGCCCAGGGCGAGCACCGCCAGGCGCTCGCCCGTCAGCTCGGCACTGCCTCCTGTGACAAGGACTTTTAGGCCTTCCGGCACTGGCTGTTCGCGGCAACGTAGCCAGAGTTCGTCACCGACCCGCCACAGGCTGTCACCGTCGAGGCTTTCGTGCACCAGGCGCAAGCCGCCCGGCAGTTGCAGGAGCGACGTCATAGCGGGATCTCGCGGGGCTGGGGGTCTTCATGACGGCCTTCGGTCATGGCCACCACCACCTTGCGCGGGCCCTTGAATGGGGCGCGCCCATGGGCGGTGAGCATGTTGTCGAGCAAGAGGATGTCGCCGGTGCGCCAGGGGAAGAGAATGCGACACTCATTCAGCACTCCGCGAATCTCGTCCAGGGCGCTGTCTTCCAGCGGCGCGCCGTCGCCATAGAAGACATTGCGCGGCAGGTCTTCCTCGCCGACGGTATCGAGCAGCACCTCACGCATCTCCGGCTCCAGCGCCGAGACATGGAACAGATGTGCCTGGTTGAACCAGACCCAGTCGCCGGTACGCGGATGCCGGGCGACCCCTTGGCACAGCTGGCGGGTGCGCAATTCGCCGTCCGCCTTCCACTCGCAGGCGATACCACGGGCGGCGCAGAAGCGCTCCACGGTGGCTCGGTCATCGGTGTCGAACACCTGCTGCCAGGCCACGTCCAGGCCATTGCCATAGTTGCGCACGTAGCTCAGTCGGCGTTCGGCGAAGCGTCGGCGCAGGGCCGGATCGATGCGCGCGAACACCTGGCGGCTATCGGCGATGGGCGTCTCACCGCCCTCTTCCGCGGCCTGGGCACAATAGAACCAGATGCGCATGGGCCAGTCGCAGGTGTAGGCCTGCTCGTTGTGCAGCGGTATCCACTGGCGCGCCGGATATTCGGTCGAGGTATAGACGCCGTCGGCGGTCACCCGGCTCCGCGGGGTGGAGCCGAATTCGTAGTTCAGCAGCGGATGGCCGAAGCCGCTGGCGAAGGCCTGGAAGCCGGCGACGCCCGGGTCGGCGAAGCCATGCAGGAGCATACCGCCGGCCGTTTCCAGATGTTGGTCCACCAGGGCATGTAATGCGCTGGAAACATCGCCCAGCCCGCAACCCGGCGCGCGCGGGGACAGACGGAGCGGCAGGCCGGATTCCAGTTCCAGGAGATCCGCAGGTAGCGTCGTCATGGTGGACCTCCGGTCTAGTGGGTCATGGCCTGGCGCAGACTCAAGGGACGCATGTCGGTCCAGACCTGCTCGATATGGGCCAGGCAGGTGGCCTTGTCGCCACTGACGCCGATGGCGGTCCAACCAGCCGGCAGGGCCTTGTAGTCCGGCCAGATCGAATACTGCTCTTCGGCATTGATGACGACCTGGAACTGGGTGGTGTCGCTGTCGAAACTCATCGCTATCCTCCTGCAAGACAACCGCCTCGTGCGGCTTTCCTCTTAAAGGACGAACGAGGGGCACGACTGTTCAGCGCCCGTTCGGTGGCGGCGGCACGCCACGCAGTGCGGTGGCGATCTGGTGCGCCAGCATCGTCACGCTGGCCGGACCGCCAAAGGTCCAGTACGGACTGGGCAGGCTGGCATGGCGGCCGCTGCGCGCCAGCGGCATGGCCTGCCAGAGCGACGAGCGAAAGAAGGGATGCCCGGTCTGCTCACCGACGAACAGGGCCGTGAGGTCTGGTATCGCGGCGATCTCCTGGACGTCGTGGTAGCGGTGCAACACCCGGTCGGAGACCAGTGGCCAGGGGTCTTGGCCACCTAGACGCCGGACCAGGGCATTGATCAGCACGCGTCGGTTAAGGGTGATGAACACCCCCTGCTGCGGCAAGGGGAAAAGTACGGCAAACGGTTGACCGACGATACCCGCGGCCTGGGCCGCGACCTGGGTGTCGGCCAAAGCGCGGTCAGCCTGGATATTCACCGCTGTAGCCTCCGCTGTCCGGCCGACCCGCCTACCGAGATCGCTGAGCAAGGCGCTGGCGCGCGCCACGGCGTCATCGTCCGCCGTGTCCATTCCGTAGCGGTAGAGCAGCGTCGGGCCCAGGCTCTCCAGTCGACGGAACAGTCCCAGGTGGAGATAGCCGGAGCCGAGGATCAAATCCGGCCGTAGCCGGGCGATGGCTTCGAGGTCGGGTTGCTGAATGCTGCCGAGAGGCTGGCTGTCCTTGAGCAGGTCGGCGCCGAGGCCGACATAGCGCCGATAGCCGGCCAGATTGGCCACCCCCACCGGCGCCAGCCCCAGGGAGGTCACCAATTCAGTGGCGACATCGTCGAGGGTGATGATGCGCAGCGGGCGTTCGGGCAGCTGTGCCGACTGGCGGGCGATCAGGTCATCAGCCGCCCAGGCCGCGCGGGTGGCGATCCAGAGCAACACCAGCAGGATACGCAGCAGCTGCGTGCTCATCGGCGCACCTTTCTGTAGCTACTGGCCAGCAGTAGCAGAAAGGCCGGCGCACCCAGGGCCGCGGTAGCAATGCCGAGGGGAATGTCCAGCGGCGCCAGGCTCCAGCGCGCCAGCAAATCGGCCACTACCAGCAGGCAGGCACCCAGCAGCGGCGCCACCACCAGACGCTGGCGCGCCCGGTGCAAACCGAGCAGGCGCACACCATGGGGCACCAGCAGCCCAACGAAGGCCACCGGACCGACCACGGCCACGGCCGCCGCGATCAGCACACTGGCCAGGGCCACCAGCAACAGCCGGCGACTGGCCACGGAGAGTCCCAGTCCAGCGGCCACGCCCTCGTCCAGCGCCAGCAGATCCAACCAGCGCGCGGTCAGGCCGGCGGCGCCCAGCCCGAGCAGCAGCCAGGGCAGCAGCGCCTGGACATCGTCCCAGGTTCGACCGTAGCTGCTACCCACCATCCAGGTCAGCGCCTGGGCCACGTTGCTCGCATACTGGGCGATCAGCACGCTGGACAGCGCCAGCACCAGGCCACTGATGGCAAAGCCGGTCAATACCAGGCGCAAGGGCTCCAGCCCGCGCCGCAGGTTGGCGCCTATCACCCAGGCCAGGGCAAGACCAGCCCCTAGCCAGGCCAGGGGGAAGCGCCATTCGGCCACCAGGTCCGGGACCAGGACGATGGCGCCCAGCACCGCCAAGCCTGCGCTCTGGCTGACCCCGAGGATTTCCGGCCCGGCCAGGGGATTACGCGTCACCGCCTGCAGCAGCAATCCGCTGGTGGCGAGCAACGCGCCTGCCCCGGCATCCACCAGCAGTCTCGGCAAGCGCAGATCCAGCAGTAGCCGGGCCTCGGGCGCACCGGCGAGCAGCGCCTGCAGGAACGCCCAGGCACCCGGACCGACACCGCCGCAGAGACCGGCCGCTACCAGCCCCAGCAACAGCACCAGCAGGCTGCTGGCGAGCGGCAAGACCGCCCCTCGCCGAGCGCCGGTCTCGCTGGCCAACAATCCGACGGCGGCACGCGGGCCAGCGTCGAGGCGCCCCAGGAGCAGCAACAGGCAGAGCGAGCCCAGCAGGGCCGAGAGGACACCCAGCGGCAGGGTGATCCAGCCGGCCAGCAGCCGGACCAGCCCATCGGCGGCCAGGGTCAGCACGGCGCCCCAGAGACCGGAGAGCGCGACCAGGTGGGAGGGACGGCTCACGCCCAGGCCGAGGCGTAGCAGATTAGGCGCGATCAGGCCGATGAAGCCCAAGGGACCGGCCAACTGGATGGCCAGCGCGGTCAGGGCGCTGGCCAGCAGCAGGCTGGCGGCCTTGATCCCGGCCGGTGGCAGGCCCAGGCCGCGCATCTGGCCATCCCCCAGCCGCGACAGATCCAGCGGCCGCCGCAGTAGCCATATCAGCAGTAAGGCCAGCGGGACCAGGGGCGCGGTGAACGCCAGGTGACCCCAGCCCAACTGCCGCAACGAGCCGGTATTCCACAGCGAAAGGACCATGGCGGCCCGGTCGTTGAGACTGAGAAAGAGAGTGATGGCCGCGGCGGCGGCCTGGGCGATGGCCACGCCGGCCAGGGTCAGGCGCAAGGGCGTGGTGTGCCAGCCACCGGCCATGGCGAAGGTGAACAGGGCCGCCAACAGGCCACCGAGAAACACCAGCGGCAACCCGAGAAAGGCCGGCAGCAGCAGACTCAGGATGAGCCCGACCTGGGCGCCGGCGGTGATGCCGAGCAAATCGGGAGACGCCAGGGGATTACGGGTGACCACCTGCATGAGCGCTCCGGCGATGCCCAGGCTCGCCCCCACCACCAGACCCGCCACGGCGCGCGGCAGTTGCAGCCACCAGAGCGCCAGCCCTGGCCAGGAGGGCGTGCTCGACCAGGGTGCGGCCCAGGCTTGCGCACTGGGCCAGCCGGTGGCGAACAGCGCCTGCCAGAGGAACAGGCCGAGCAGCAACAGACTGCCCAGACCAAGGGAAAGAGACCAAGCGGGCGACCGCGAGACGGCGCCCCTGGGGGACTGCGACATGGAGACTTCGCTTATGCAACGCGGGCGAAGCCTGCTGGCTTCGCCCGTGACTGGAGAGCATTGCCCACGCCAGCGGCGTGGGACTCGACCTTAGAACCTG